>NZ_JBSGXU010000059.1:0-41285 GCF_053610205.1 Streptomyces sp. NPDC054932
CAACACCTCATCGCCACCTGGACCGGCACCTGCCCCACCTGCCGACAACCCACCCCATGGCAGCCCTACGACACCACCTAACAAAGCACTACTAGATGCCGCGGCGCAGGCGCACCCCGAGGTAGCCCAGACCCAGGCCCATCAGGGCGAATCCGGTGCCGAGCGGCAGTATGTGCGCGGCCAGGTCGGCGGCCCGGTCGTTCGGTCCGGTGTCGAGCGCGCTGACCACCGCCGGCGGGGTCGGGACGGCGACGGCGGCGGTCGGTGGTGGCGGCTGTGGCTGCAGCTGCGACGGTGGGGTGGGCTCGGTGCGCGGGCGCACCGGCAGCGGCCGGGAGGCCACCACCAGCTCCGGATTGGCGGGCTCGCCGACCGGCCGCCCGGGGCGCTCGCGCCCGACTCCGGCGGCGCTGCCGGCCAGCTCCTCGTACGGGTCGTCCGGCGCGGCGGGCGCGGCGACGTGCCGGGGCGGGGCGAGGAGGGGCCCGGCGTGGGCGGACGCGGTGGGTACGAACGCGGCGGCGGCGAGGGCCGCGCAGGCCAGCCAGTGAGGCGGGTGGAAGCCTTGGATCACGGGGAGCCCCTCCCGTCCCGAGCCGCCGAGCTGCTCGCTGCGCTTCAGAGATATGCGCCCAGATTTACATAATGGGGCAAAAGCGGCATCCCGGACGCCCCATCGGGGTGCCCGGGATGCCGGTGTGTCGTGTCGCGCCGCGTACGGAGCCCTGCGCGGCCGCTATTCGGGGTTGCCGGTCGACACGGTCAGCGTGTACTCCGTGCCTTCCTTGTCGACCTTCTCGTTGGCGGCCGGGGTCTGGAACAGCACCGTGTCCTTGCCGTACACGGCCTCGTCCTTCAACTCGATGTTGTACTTGCCGCCCGAGGCCTGGATGCACTCCTTCACGGAGAGCAGGTTCTTGTACTTGAAGTCCGGCGCCGAGTACTTCCCGGCCTCGCTGTAGTGCTTCACCGGCTCCGTGCACTTCTTCTTGTCGATCGTGCGCGTCAGGTCGGGCCCCTTGAACCCGGCCTTGGCGGAGGAGGAGGCGGAAGCCCCCGGGTCCGCCGTCGTGGTCGTGCCCTTGTCCTTGTCGCCGTCCATCGAGATCGCCGCGATCAGACCGCCGACGGCCAGCAGCGCCACCGCGATCGCGCCCGCGACCACCGGCATGTTCCGCTTGCCGCCGCCGCCGGCCGCCGCGGAGGTGCCCGTCGTGGCCGCCGGGGAGATCGTGTACGGCGGCGGGGTCTGCGGCGCGTACTGCTGCTGCGGCGGGGGCGTGTGCGGGTAGGCGTAGCCGCCCTGCGCGTGCTGCTGCGGCGCGGTGTTCGGCGCGTACGGGGCCGGCGTCGGGGTGTGCGGAGCCTGGTACGGCTGCTGCACCGACTGCGGCGGCGCCTGGTAGCCGGACTCCACCGGCGGGAACACGGCCGAGGCCACGCCCGCGCCGCTGCTCAGGGGGCCCTGGCCCTGGACGATGACCGGCGCCCCGGCCTGCCCGGCGCCCAGCACCCGCGCGACTTCGTCGCCCATGGCCGCGGCCGTGGGGAAACGCTCGTTCGGGTTCTTCTTCAGGGCCCGCGCCACCAGCGCGTCGATCGCCGGCGTCAGCGACCGGTTGATGGAGGACGGGGCGACCGGCTCCTCCTGCACGTGGGCGTACGCGATGGCCAGCGGCGAGTCGGCGTCGAACGGGATCCGGCCGGTCAGCAGCTGGAACAGCATGATGCCGACCGAGTAGAGGTCGGAGCGGGCGTCGACCCCGCGCCCCAGCGCCTGCTCGGGAGAGAGGTACTGGGGGGTGCCGACGACCATGCCGGTCTGCGTCATCGAGGTGACGCCCGACTGCATGGCGCGGGCGATGCCGAAGTCCATCACCTTGACCACGCCACGCTTGTTCACCATGACGTTGCCGGGCTTGATGTCGCGGTGGACGAGCCCCATCTCGTGGCTGGTCTCCAGGGCGGCCAGCACATCGGCCGTCACCTTCAGGGCCTTGTCCGCCGGCATGGCCCCGTACTGGCGGACGTCCGCCTCCAGCACCGAGCCGAGGGGCTGACCCTCCACGTACTCCATGACGATGTACGGCATCACCGCGCCGTCGCTGCCGCCGGCGCCGGAGAACGTCACCTCGCCCTCGCCGGTGTCGAACACCGAGACGATGTTCGTGTGCGACAGTTTCGCTACAGCCTGGGCCTCGCGGCGGAACCGCTCGCGGAAGGACTGCTCGCGGCCGAGATCGCTGTGCAGCGTCTTGATGGCGACCTGCCGGTCGAGCGCCGAGTCGTACGCCAGGTACACGGACGCCATGCCGCCCGCACCGAGCAAGTCCCTTAGCTGGTAACGGCCACCGGCCAGAGAGCCGCCCGCGTACTGGCCCTGAGTGCCGTCCTGGCTCATGACTGTTGCTTCCCCTCGCGATGTGTCCCCACGCCGCTGGCCGGGCGCATATGGCGCCCAGTCTGCCCCAGGGCAAGCACACGTCAAGCCAGGTTCCCGTTCCGTGACCACACGGGCACAGGGTGGTCTTGTCCGAACGGTCACCGGTTCCGAGGCTGTAGCGTTCACCGGAGCACCGACGAAGAGGACTACCGCTGAGCGGCGGCCGAGAGATACGACGGCGAGGACTGATGGCACCCGAACCCGAGGGAAACGGCGCCGGGATGACCGACGGTCCTGAGCACTGGGGCGCAGGCGGCCTGGTGGGAGACGGTCGTTACCGGATGACGCACCGGCTGGGCCGCGGCGGCATGGCCGAGGTCTTCGCCGCCGAGGACGTCCGGCTGGGCCGCACCGTCGCCGTGAAGCTGCTGCGCGCGGACCTCGCCGAGGACCCGGTGTCCAAGGCCCGCTTCACGCGCGAGGCGCAGTCCGTCGCCGGACTCAACCACCACGCCGTCGTCGCCGTGTACGACTCGGGCGAGGACCGGGTCGGCCCGAACACCGTCCCGTACATCGTCATGGAACTGGTCGAGGGCCGCACCATCCGCGACCTGTTGATGAGCGCCGAGGCCCCCGGCCCCGAACAGGCGCTCATCATCACCTCGGGCGTCCTCGAAGCCCTCGCCTACTCGCACCAGCACGGCATCGTGCACCGCGACATCAAGCCCGCGAACGTCATCATCACCGAGACCGGCGCCGTCAAGGTGATGGACTTCGGCATCGCCCGCGCCCTGCACGGTGCGCAGTCGACGATGACCCAGACCGGCATGGTCATGGGCACCCCGCAGTACCTGTCGCCCGAACAGGCCCTCGGCAAGGCCGTCGACCACCGCTCCGACCTGTACGCGACCGGCTGTCTGCTGTACGAACTGCTCGCGCTGCGTCCCCCGTTCACCGGCGAGACCCCGCTGTCGGTGGTCTACCAGCACGTCCAGGACGCGCCCGTGCCGCCCTCGCAACTCCCGGAGGGCCGCCACCTCCCGCAGGAGCTCGACGGTCTGGTCATGCGCTCCCTCGCCAAGGACCCGGACGACCGGTTCCAGAGCGCCGAGGAGATGCGCGGGCTGGTCCAGTACGCCCTGCAGATGCTGCACGACCAGGGTCCGAACACCGGTACCTGGAGCACCGGCCCGGTCACCATGTCCCTGCCGCACGGCCGGGGCGGCGCCGCCGCCACCACGGCCATGCCCGTGAGCGGGAGCGGTGGGCAGCCGCAGTACGGGGCGCACGCCTCGACCTCGCAGTTCCAGCAGCCGATGGTGCCGCCGCTGAACCCGGACGACGGCACGGCCTTCCCCGGCGGCTCGGGCGGCAACGGCGGGTACGACGGCTACGACGGTTACGACGACCGCGGCGGCAACGGCAGCCGCTGGAAGGCGTGGCTGTTCGCGGTGCTGGCGATCATCGCGGTCGCGGGCGGTGTGGCCTACGCCGTCACCACCGTGGGCAAGGGCGAGAAGAAGCCGGAGACCACCCAGAGCACGCCGGGTGCCCAGCCGAGCAAGTCCGCTGCCCCGAACGCCTCCCAGCCTCCGCAGACCCAGGACAACACACCTCCCACCAACGACAATTCGCCCCTGCCGACCCGCAGCCGGTCGCAGAGCTTCAGCCCGACTCCCACGGCCACCGCGACGCACACGCCGACGGGTTCGGCCTCGCCGTCCGCCTCGCAGTCGACGAAGCCCACCACCTCGCCGACGGCGAAGCCCACGACGTCGCCGACGGCCAAGCCCACGGAGACGGGCGGCGGCGGTCCAGGTGGCGGAGGCGGAACCAACTCGGAGGAGTGACGCGGTCGGGTACGGGACGGGCCCGGCGGAATCAATTCCGCCGGGCCCGTCCGCGTATCCGCGCGAACACGGGTCCGAATGCGGGCGGGGTCGAAGAACTCGCCGTCCGTGAAATGCGGAAGCGGAATGGACAGTGGCCGGCGTTACGCCGTCACCGCTGCCGGGTCAGCGCTTCTCGGCCTGCAGGCGGGCCACGTAGGCCGCGGCCTGGGAGCGGCGCTCCATGCCCAGCTTGGAGAGCAGGCTGGAGACGTAGTTCTTGATGGTCTTCTCGGCCAGGTGCAGCCGCTCGCCGATGACGCGGTTGGTCAGGCCCTCGCCGATCAGGTCGAGGATCTTCCGCTCCTGGTCGGTGAGATTGGCGAGGCGGTCGTCGCCCCTGCCGCTCCTGCCGCCGTCACGCAGCCGCTCCAGCACGCGGGCCGTGGCGACCGGGTCCAGCAGCGACTTGCCGGCGGCGACGTCGCGCACGGCGTTCAGCAGCTCATTGCCACGGATCGCCTTCAGTACGTAACCGGAGGCACCGGCCATGATCGCGTCGAACAGCGCCTCGTCGTCGGCGAACGAGGTCAGCATCAGGCACTTGATGTCCTCGTCCTGCGAGCGGACCTCGCGGCACACCTCCACACCGCTGCCGTCGGGCAGGCGCACGTCGAGAACGGCCACGTCGGGGCGGGTGGCGGGGATACGGACCAGGGCATCCGCAGCCGTCCCGGCCTCGCCGACGATCTCGATGTCCTCTTCGACCGACAAGAGCTCGTGGACGCCCCGACGCACCACTTCGTGGTCGTCCAGGAGGAATACCTTGATTTTTCCGTCTTCGCGCACGAAGTCAGTTTCACACACTCACCCCTTCCCTGCCGGAGTTACCCGGGATAACGTGCCGTTGTTCCCGGCCCCTGCAAGGCTGTGACCAGTGGTTGTTCCCGCCGCTGCGGATTTACTTGGAAATCCAAGCAAAAACGCAGGTCAAACGGGGTTTCGCAGTTATGCGGCGCACTGGGTAACGTGCATTGCGCAGGGCACTCGCCGGGGCACCTGTCACGCCTGAATCCCCGTACGCGTAGCGCACCCACCCCGTGCGCTCGTTACGGATACAGGTGAGCCGCACTGGACCCCGGAGAACCCGGGTGCCGGACCGACGGAGGAGCACACGTGACCGTGGAGAGCACTGCCGCGCGCAAGCCGCGACGCAGCAGCGGCACCAAGCGGGCGGCAGGCGCGGCGAGCGCCGCCAAGCCCGCCGCTGCCACCGCGCAGACGCAGGACGCCGTACCTCAGCTCGTACAGCTGCTGACGCCGGAAGGGGAACGGGTAGAAAGCGCGGACAACGCGGAATTCGCCCCCTTCGTCGCAGACATCACCACCGAGGACCTGCGCGGGCTGTACCGCGACATGGTCATGACCCGCCGCTTCGACGGTGAGGCGACCGCCCTGCAGCGCCAGGGAGAGCTGGGCCTGTGGGCCTCGCTCCTCGGCCAGGAGGCTGCGCAGATCGGCTCCGGCCGGGCGCTGAACGACGACGACTACGTCTTCCCGACGTACCGCGAGCACGGTGTGGCCTGGTGCCGCGGGGTCGACCCGACCAACCTGCTCGGGATGTTCCGCGGTGTGAACCACGGTGGCTGGGACCCGACCACCAACAACTTCCACCTCTACACGATCGTCATCGGCTCGCAGACGCTCCACGCGACCGGCTACGCGATGGGTGTGGCCAAGGACGGCGCGGACTCCGCGGTCATCGCCTACTTCGGCGACGGCGCGTCCAGCCAGGGCGACGTGATGGAGGCCTTCAACTTCTCCGCCGTCTACAACTCCCCCGTGGTGTTCTTCTGCCAGAACAACCAGTGGGCGATCTCCGAGCCCACCGAGCGCCAGATGCGCGTGCCGCTCTACCAGCGCGCTCAGGGCTTCGGCTTCCCCGGCGTCCGCGTCGACGGCAACGACGTGCTGGCCTGCCTGGCCGTGACCCGCTGGGCCCTGGACCGGGCCCGCCGCGGCGAGGGCCCGACCCTGGTCGAGGCGTTCACGTACCGCATGGGCGCGCACACCACCTCCGACGACCCGACGAAGTACCGTCGGGACGAGGAGACGGCGGCCTGGGAGGCGAAGGACCCGATCCTGCGCCTGAAGGCCCACCTGCTGGCCACCGGAGGCGCCGACGAGGCGTTCTTCACGGAGCTGGAGGCGGAGAGCGAGGCGATGGGCAAGCGGGTGCGCGAGGCCGTGCGCTCCATGCCCGACCCCGACACCATGGCGATCTTCGAGAACGTCTACGCGGACGGGCACGCGCTCGTCGACGAGGAGCGCGCCCAGTTCGCCGCCTACCTCGCGTCCTTCGAGGAGGGTCACTGATGGCTGTCGAGAAGATGTCGATCGCTAAGGCGCTCAACGAGTCGCTGCGCAAGGCCCTGGAGCAGGACCCGAAGGTCCTGATCATGGGCGAGGACGTGGGCAAGCTGGGCGGTGTCTTCCGGATCACCGACGGCCTGCAGAAGGACTTCGGCGAGGAGCGGGTCATCGACACCCCGCTCGCCGAGTCGGGCATCGTCGGAACCGCCATCGGCCTGGCCCTGCGCGGGTACCGGCCGGTCGTGGAGATCCAGTTCGACGGCTTCGTCTTCCCCGCTTACGACCAGATCGTCACGCAGCTCGCGAAGATGCACGCCCGCGCCCTGGGCAAGGTCAAGATGCCCGTCGTCGTGCGCATCCCGTACGCGGGCGGCATCGGCGCGGTCGAGCACCACAGCGAGTCCCCCGAGACGCTCTTCGCGCACGTGCCCGGCCTCAAGGTGGTCTCCCCGTCGAACGCGAGCGACGCCTACTGGATGCTCCAGCAGGCGATCCTCAGCGACGACCCGGTGATCTTCTTCGAGCCGAAGCGCCGCTACTGGGACAAGGGCGAGGTCGACGTCGACGCCATCCCCGGTGAGCTGCACAAGGCGCGCGTCACCCGCGAGGGCTCGGACGTCACCCTGGCCGCCTACGGCCCGATGGTGAAGGTCTGCCTGGAGGCGGCGGCCGCGGCCGCCGAGGAGGGCAAGTCGGTCGAGGTCCTCGACATGCGCTCGATGTCCCCGGTCGACTTCGACGGGATCCAGGCGTCGGTCGAGAAGACCCGCCGGCTCGTGGTCGTCCACGAGGCCCCGGTGTTCCTCGGTGTGGGCTCGGAGGTCGCCGCCCGCATCACGGAGCGGTGCTTCTACCACCTGGAGGCGCCGGTCCTGCGCGTGGGCGGATTCCACGCCCCGTACCCGCCGGCCCGCCTGGAGGACGAGTACCTGCCCGGCCTGGACAGGGTGCTCGACGCCGTCGACCGCTCGCTGGCGTACTAGGAGACCCGCGTCATGACCATCCGCGAATTCAAGATGCCCGATGTGGGCGAGGGCCTCACCGAGGCCGAGATCCTCAAGTGGTACGTCCAGCCGGGTGACACCGTCACCGACGGGCAGGTCGTCTGCGAGGTCGAGACGGCCAAGGCCGCCGTGGAACTGCCGATCCCGTTCGACGGTGTCGTGCACGCGCTCCTCTTCGAGGAGGGCACCACGGTCGACGTCGGCCAGGTCATCATCTCGGTGCAGACCGGTGAGGCCGAGGCCCCGGCCCCGGCCGCCGCCGCGGTGGAAGCGGCTCCGGCCGCCGCCGCCGAGCCGGCCCCGGCCGCCCGCCAGCCCGTCCTGGTCGGCTACGGGGTCTCCGAGTCCTCCACCAAGCGCCGCCCGCGCAAGGCCGCCCCGGCGCCCGCCGTGGCCGCGCAGAACGGCACGGCGGCTCCGGTGGCCGTGCCCGCGGCCCCGGCCGCCCCGGCGCCGCTCCCCGCCGTCCCGGCGCAGCCGGGCGGCGAGCGGCCGCTGGCCAAGCCGCCGGTGCGCAAGCTCGCCAAGGACCTCGGCATCGACCTGGCCTCGGTGGTGCCCACCGGCGAGGGCGGGGTCGTGACCCGGGAGGACGTCCACGCGGCGGCCGCCGCGGCGATCACCCCGCAGGCCGCGGCGCCCGCGGCGGCCCCCGCCGCAGCCCCGGCTCCGGCGGCACCCGCCGCAGTGGCCGCGGCCCCCGCGGCCGACGCCTCGGCGCGGGAGACCCGTATCCCGGTCAAGGGCGTCCGCAAGGTCACCGCCCAGGCCATGGTCGGCTCGGCCTTCACCGCGCCGCACGTCACCGAGTTCATCACCTTCGACGTGACGCGCACGATGAAGCTGGTCCAGGAGCTCAAGGCGGACCCGGACCTCGCGGGCCTGCGGATCAACCCGCTGCTGCTCATCGCGAAGGCCGTTCTGGTGGCCATCCGCCGCAACCCGGACGTCAACGCGTCCTGGGACGAGGCGGCCCAGGAGATCGTGCTCAAGCACTACGTCAACCTGGGCATCGCGGCGGCCACCCCCCGCGGGCTGATCGTCCCGAACATCAAGGACGCGCACGCCAAGACCCTGGGCGAGCTGTCGGAGTCCCTGTCCTCGCTGGTCGCCACGGCCCGCGACGGCAAGACCTCCCCGGCGGACATGCAGAACGGCACGATCACCATCACCAACGTCGGCGTCTTCGGCGTCGACACCGGTACGCCCATCCTGAACCCGGGCGAGTCCGCGATCCTCGCGGTCGGTGCGATCAAGCTCCAGCCGTGGGTCCACAAGGGCAAGGTCAAGCCGCGGCAGGTCACCACCCTGGCGCTGTCGTTCGACCACCGTCTCATCGACGGTGAGCTGGGCTCCCGCTTCCTGGCCGACATCGCGGCGGTCCTGGAGCACCCCCGCCGCCTGGTCACCTGGTCGTAGCGGACACCTGCGACGCCCCGTCCGACGGCCGGTCTCCCCCGCGGAGGCCGGCCATCGGTCTGCGGGCCGCCGTACCGGCGCAACGCAAACACCTGGTCGGCGCGCCGGCCCCGTGTGATCATCGGCGGATGATCTTCCGCACTGTCACCGCAGATCCCGCAGACGTGGACCGCGCCGTCGGCCACCCGGCCGACGGCCCCGTCCCCGCCCTGACCGCCGAGCGGATCCGGGAGGAGCTCGCCGGGAACCGGATGCGCCCCGAGTGGATCTGGCTCGCCGAGGACGGGGACGGGCGGATCCTGGCCCGCGCCCTGTGGTGGGGCCGGGCCGACAGCGAGCGGCCCGTCGCCCTCGACTGCCTCCAGGTGGGGGCGGACGTGGCCGACCCGGCCGGGGTGGCCGCCGGGCTGCTGGACGCCGGTCACGCCGCCTTCGGCAAGCGGCCGGGCTACAACATCTCCCTGCCCCGCGGCTGGCGCGCCGACCCGGAGCTCGCCGCGGCGGTCGCCTGGCGCCAGGAGGCGGCGCACCGGGCCGGCCTGACGCGCGAGATCGAGCGGCTGCGCTACGAGTGGACCCCGGCCGCCGGGACCGCCGAGCCCTCCGGCCGGCTCGTCTTCCGTGAGGGCACCGACGAGGAGATCCTGGACGCCTTCGTCCGGCTCTCCCACGACAGCCTCGACCTGACCACGCAGCACGAACTGCAGGTGATGGACGCCGCCCAGCTGGCCCGCGAGGACTTCGACTTCTACCTCGACTGCCCGGGCGAGCGCTCCTGGTGGCGCCTGGCACACCTCCCGGACGGCCGCCTCGCGGGCCTGGCCGTCCCCTCGGCGACCCCGTACCACCGCAACGTCGGCTACCTGGGCGTCGTACCGGAGCAGCGCGGCCAGGGCCTGATCGACGAGATCCTGGGCGAGATCACCCGTTTCCACGCCGCCCAGGGCGCCGAGCGGATCACCGCGACCACGGACACCGTCAACGTGCCGATGGCCGCCGCCTTCGACCGCGCCGGCTACGAGGTCACCGAGATCCGCCTCGTCCTCGAAGCCCCGTCCCGGTGAACTGGGCCGACCGCGTCCCCGGGCCGCCGGTCCTCACGGCGTACTACGGGGAGGTGCCCGGGCTGACGGGCGTCCGGCTGCGGTCGGTGCACGCGGACGGCTGGGGCTCGTGCGTCATCCTGCGGCTGGACCTGCCGAGGCCCCCCGACCGCGGGCACGCCGGGCCCGGGGACACGCTGCAGTGCCAGATCGGTTTCCTGCACGTCGAGGAGTTCGTGATGGAGGGCTGGCGGCCGCCGGTGACGGCGGACATCGCGCTCACCGACCTGCCCCGCCACCGGATGGCCGTCCACGTCACGGCGCCCGGCACCGAGGTGTCGTTCACGGCGAACGCGTCGCTGTCACTGGGCAAGGTCGGCGTCTTCGCACCGGACGCGGACGGCGGGGACGGCGGGCCGCGCCGGTTCGACAGGGCGCCCGAGAGCAGGCTGTACCCGACGCTGCCCCCGACCCACGTCAACGCCTTCTACGAGAGGGCCTGAGATGAGCCTCGCCCTGTGGCCCGAACTGGCCGCGCTCTACGACACCGCGCCGGAGCTGTCCTCCTGCCCGCTGTACTACGTCCACGTGGACGAGCGGGACACCTCCGTCACCCTCGGCTTCGAGACCCCGCAGCTGCCCGACCGCCCCGAGCCGGAGTGGAAGCGCGGCGCGTACAACACCCTGCGCTTCTTCATCGTGTTCACGGGTGTCGACGAGCTGCGGATGACAGGCATCGCCGCCGAACACCCGGACCGCCGCGACCGCACGGTACGCGTCACCGGGAGCGGAAGCGGGGGCGCGACAGGGACCGACCGGTTGCAGGTCTCGGTGACCAGCGAGAACCGCAGCCTCACCTTCTCCGCCGCCGCCTCGGCCGTCACCCGCACCCGTGTGTACCTCCAGGGCTCCGTGTGAGCGCCCCCGTCCGCGGGAGGTAACCTCCGCCCGGGGAAGGGGGCGCGGGTGTCCATCGCCGAATTGCAGGTGTACTCCGTCGAGGAGGCCGACGTCACGGGCGGCGTGTGCGTGGTCCGCTGCGTCGGCGGGGTGGCGCGGGCCGGACAGGTCTACGCGGTCGGGGAATCGAGGATCGGCCTGCGCGGCATCGAGCGCCACGGGCGTGCCGTCGGTTCCTTCGACGCCGGGCACATCGCGACGGTGCACCTGGCCGGCGCCATGGTCGCGCTGCTCACCCGGGGACAGGTGCTGACCTCGGTGCCGCCCGACGGGCATTCGCTGGAGGACCTGGAGGCATGGCTGGCCACCGGCCCGCCGCTGCTGGACGAACCGCACCCGTGGACCCTGCGCGTCCTGGCCGGGGTGCGGATGCGCGACGAGCGGCTGCCGGACGGGATCCGGCTGCGCTGGGGCCGGATCGCGCTGGCGGCCGCCCTCCGTTGCGCGCGGGCCGAGGGCGTGCCCGATCTGATCCGGGCGCCCGAACTCGCCTCCGTACAGGTGTACTTGATCCAGCAGTTCGGTCCGGTCCGGGGCGGCGACCCGGCCGCCTTGTGCCGGGACCTGCTGGCGCTGATGGACCTGACGCCGCAACAGGCCGCGGCCCAGGGCCGCGTCTGGCGGGACCTCCCGTACCACCGCATCCGGCACCTGCGGCGCATCAAGGGCCTGATCCCGTGGCTGCTCCTCGTCCGTCCGCACCTCGCGGACGGAGACCCGCTGGCGGAGGCGGCCGACGCCTGGGCGGCTGTCCGGCGGCTGCTCCCGTAGTCCGGAAAAAGGGCGCGTGACATCGGGTTTCGGACCCGGGATACTGTGCCCCGTACGCGGGGGGCTGCGTGCGCCCGACTGCCGCTGGGGGAACAGCGCATCTGCAGTCGTGCGGCGCCGCAACATCCTTCGTGACGCCACGTTGTCTCTCCATGAAGGAACCCCACTGGTGCGTCCCACTCGCACGACGGTCCTGCTGACCGCAGGTCTCGTCACGTTTCTCGGTGTTCCGGCCGCCACGGCCGCCGAGATGCCGACCAACCTCTACGTCAACAACCAGGCCGGCTCCAACTGCTCCGACACCGGAGCCGGTACGCAGGCCGCCCCGTACTGCACGATCTCGGCGGCGGCCAAGGCCGTGCTCCCGGGCCAGACCGTCCGGATCAAGGCGGGCTGGACCTACGACGAGGCCGTCACCATCGACCGCTCGGGAGCGCCGGGCAAGCCGATCAGCTTCGTCGTCGACGGGCAGTACGACGGCGATCAGGTCGATCTCGGGAAGTCATTGACCGTCCGGGGCGCCTCCCACGTGGTGCTCCGCGGCCTGCGGACCGGTGGCGGCGTTCAGATCAGCGGTTCCACCGATGTCGAGCTGGACCGGGGCCGGTTCTCGCGGGGGGCGCTCGAATCCGTCGTGGTCGGCGCGGCGAGCAAGGACGTGCGCATCACCCGCAGCGCCCTGTCCGGAGTGCGGATCGAGGGCGGCTCGCAGGGCACCGTACTCGGGCGCAACCGCATCACGGGACGGGAACGGCCGGCGGTCACCGTGGTCGACGCACCCGGTACCGCCGTCACCAACAATTCGCTCCACGGCTACTGCGCCGCGGCCCTTTCGCTCGGTGGTGCCTCGACGGGCTCCGCGCTGTTCAACAACGTGATCTACACCGAGGTCCGCAGCAGCTTCTGCAAGTCCGACGAAGCGCGCAACGCCCTCCTCGTCGCGCAGAGCGCGACGGCAGGCACCGTCGCCGACTACAACCTGGCCACCGGCGTTCCCACCGCGCCCGTGCAGGTGCCGTACAACTGGGCCGGCACCACGTATCCGGACCCGGCGGCGTTCCACGGCGCGACCGGTCAGGGCGGGCACGACATCCTGACCCCGAAGCGGGACGGCGTCGGCGCGGTGGACGGCTCCCCGACGATCGACTCCGCCGACCCGACGGCGCCGGGCGTGCTGCCCAGCGACTTCAACGGAGAGCCGATCGCGGACGATCCGCGGGTGCCCAACACCGGGAAGAACGGCGGCTACCTCGACCGCGGCGCCGAAGAGACCGGCGACGAACTGAGCCGTGTCCAGATGACCGTGGACCAGACCTGGGCGCCGGTCGGGACGAAGGTGGAGGTGGAGGCCCGCTCCGACAGCCGGTGGCCCACCGCCATCAGCTACCACGTCGACTTCGGTGACGGGACGGCCCCGGTCGTCACCCGGCCGGCCACCGGGGACCTGGGCGTCGCCTCGCACGTCTACAGCAAGCCGGGCGACTACACGGTCAAGGTGACGGCCGTCAACGGCGCCGGCCAGAAGGTCTCGGCCGAAAAGCCGACGAAGGTGACGGCGCAGGGCCCGCTGACGGCAGCCTTCACCGACAGGGCGGTCCTGCCGGATGCGGACGACACGACGGGGCACACCCCGCCGCTCACCTACTACATCGAGGCCGCGCCCTCGGCGGCGCCGTGGCCGGTGGAGCGCACCGAGGTGGACTTCGGAGAGGGCTTCCGCGAGAGCCTCCCGGGTCTGGCCGCCCTCAAGCACACCTATGCCCGGCCGGGCGACTACCAGGTGACCGTCAAGCTCGTCGACGTCAAGGGCGCCACGTCCACGGCGACCCGGACCGTGCACGTGGACTACGCCCGGTCCGGCTACGTGGCCACCACTCCCTTCCGTCTGCAGGACAGCCGTGACATGGGCGTCAGCCTGGTGGGCGGCGAGTCCCGGCCCGTCCGCATGCCCATCGACACGAACAACCGGGGGAACCTCGGCTCGGGCGGTATGGCCGCGGCGGTCATCAACGTGACCCTCACGGGTGTCACCCAGGACGCCTTCCTCAACGTGTCGGGGGCCCGCGACGACCGGCCGACGACCTCGAACCTCAACGTCCGGGCGGGCGCCACCGTGTCCAACACGGTGACCGTCCCCGTCGACGAGCACGGAAATGCCTGGTTCCACCTCAACGCCGGCCGTGCCGACCTGATCGTGGACTTCGTCGGCTACTACCAGCCGAACAGCGGGCAGAAGTTCAGCCCCGTCGCCCCGACCCGCCTCGCGGACACCCGTACCGCGGGCGGCGCGGTGGCCGGTGGCACGACGCGTACGGTCAAGGTCGCGGGGGTCGGCGGGATCCCCGCGGACGCCCGGGCCGTCGCGGTGAACCTGACGAGCACCGACGCCACGTCGAACTCGTTCGTCGCCGCCTATCCGGACCCGGCGAAGCGGCCGGAGGTCTCGAACCTGAACCCGGAGCCGGGCAAGGCCAAGTCGAACCAGGCGATCGTGCCGATCGGCCCGAACGGGACGATCACCCTGTACAACCACACCGGTTCCGTGCAGCTGATCGTGGACGCGGTGGGCTACTACGGCAAGGACGGCAAGGCGCTCTACACGCCGGTCGTGCCGAAGCGTCTCGCCGACACCCGCGTGACGGGCAAGCTCGCCGCGGGCGCCACCACGACCGCGGCCGGTGTGCCGGCGGGCGCGGTGGGCGCGGTGCTGAACCTGACGGCGACGGAGAGCGCCGGTGCGGGCTACCTGACCGCGTACGGCTTCGGGTCGGCGCGTCCGGACGCGAGCAGCCTGAACACGCTTCCGGGCCTGACCGTTCCGAACCACGTGACGACCCCGGTCGGTGACGGCAGGATCAGCGTCTACAACGGCCCGTGGGGCGGTCCCACCCATGTGATCGCCGACCTGCTCGGGTACTTCACCCAGGGCTAGGCCGCAGCAGTCCCGGAGGCGCACAGCCGCACGGCCCCGGTCCCCGCACACCGCGGGGGCCGGGGCTTCCTGCTGCCGGGCCTACCGGGCGGCGTTGCCGAGGACCTTGGTCGGGGTGATGCGGACGACCACGCGGACCTCCTCGGCCGGGGCCTCCTGGTACTCCTTGCCGGCGCCCGGGCCCATGTACTCCTCGGCGATCCGCACGGCCACCGCCCGGCCGATGTCCTCGGTGACGGTGGCGGTGCCGCGGATCTCGGCGTAGAGGAAGGGATCGGCCAGGTCGAAGACGGTGAGGCCGACCCGGCCGTCCCGGACGATGTTGCGCTCCTTGCGGCGGCCCTGCTCGGTGGAGATCAGCAGGTCGCCGCCGTCCCGGGTCACCCAGATCACCGAACTCTGCGGGCTTCCGTCGGGGTTGATGGTCGACAGGACGGCGGGGTGCGGCGCGTCGAGCAGCCCCCGCACGGTCTCGTTCAGCTCAGCAGTCATGGCGGCGAGGCTAACCGGGGCGCCGGACGGCCGTCGCGGGTTTTCGGCCGGGCCTGCCGACTACCCGAGGTTCCAGGGGATGTTGCGCCAGGGGCTCGCCGGGTCGGTCGTCAGGGCGAGGTGGGCGGCGAGAGCGGTCGTGTACCAGGTGCCGAACTCCTCCTCGTCGAAGTGCAGGCACCGGCCGAGGACGTACCCGGCGGAGAACTCCTCCCACGAGCGGTAGGTGTCGCGGGCGGCCTCCCCGGCGCGCAGTACGGCCTCTTCGGCCTCGGCGACGGTTCCGTAGCGGCAGCCGACGCCCCAGCGGGCCATCTGCGAGGCCCGGCCGATGTCCCAGCCCTCCACCGAGCGGACCCAGCCGTCCGCGGGGAGCAGTCCGTCGGCCCGGAAGCGCTGCTCGTAGCGGGCGATCCGGCCGATGAGGCGCCTGACACCGGCTATCTCCCCCTCCACCTCCGCGGCGGGGCGCGGCTGGGCGACGGTGACCCCGTCGGGGGTGAGCTGGGGCTCGGCGGCGCGTTCGGCGTTGCGGCGCAGGCTGGCCTCGGCGACGTGCCGCCAGTGCTCGACGTCCACCGGCCCGGCGAAGTCGGAGGCGAGGGCGCGGCGGACGCGGAGCGCGAACTCCCAGACGGGGCTGACCATCCCGGAGTCGAGCAGCGTGTGCAGGGTGGAGAGCCAGTCGGAGCGTTCGGTGATGCTCCAGCTCTTCGCGACGCGGCGGCGCTCGTACTGGTAGCCGCTGCCGTGGTAGGCGAGGGAGTTCCAGAACTCGCCGTTGGTCACGGCGAGATGGCTGCCGACGGCGAGGCCGTGGGCGACGGGCCCGTGCAGCGGGCCGCCGGTGAAGAGGGCGTGGACCTTGCCCTCGGGCAGGCCGTAGTGCGGGGAGGCCTCCGCGTGGGCGCGCCAGCGGGCCAGGTCGGCGGGGGTGGTGGTGAGGTAGGCCTCGGCGGGGGAGCCCGGGTTGACGGCGAGGAAGGCAGGGTCGTCGGCGGCCCAGACCTCGGCGAACCAGCGCAGGCTGCGGGATTCGAAGACCGTCTCGGGGGTGGGGGCGGGCAGCATGCCGGCGGTGTGGACGACGAGCATCCGGTCCGGGGTGGCGTGGAAGAACACCGAGCCGGGGTGCTCGTCGGAGCGCGCGCGGGGCTGCGCCACGTACAGCGGCGTACGGGCCAGTACGTCGAAGTACGCGGCCCAGTCGCCGGCGGCCTTGGCCTCGTACAGCTCTCTCTCGATGACGCTCGGCGCGATCCAGGTCCCCATACGGCCGAGCCTAGCCTTCGACGACGGGGGTGAGTCCGTCGAGGAGGGCCCGCAGGCCCGACTCGAAGAGCGCGTCGAGCCGCAGGTCGTAGCCGTCCTCGAAGGATCCGACGATCCTGGCGAATGTCGGGAAGCGGCCGGAGTCCACCAGTTCCTGGAGGACGGGGGCGCGGCTGTCCATCCACTGGTCCTCCGACTGGCCCGTGGCGGCTTCGGCGTTGGCCTCCATCTCCATGTGCACGGCCAGGCCCTGCACATGGCTGTAGAGCAGGACGTGGATGTCGAAGAGGGTGGTGGGGTCGAGTCCGTGGCCGTCGAGGGCGGCCAGCATCCACTCGCCGTGGACCAGCAGGTTGGGCAGGAGCAACGGGCGGGTGAGGGAGCTGATCTGGGCCAGCCAGGGGTGCTTGCGGTACAGGCCCCACAGGGTGCGGGCGCCCATCTCGATGCGCGCCCGCCAGTGGGCGGGGGCCTCGGCGGGGTAGGACTCCTCCCCGAAGGCGGCGTCGGCCATGAGGAGGACCAGGTCCTCCTTGCTCGGGACGTACCGGTAGGTCGACATGGCCGCGACGCCGAGCCGGGCCGCGACACCGCGCATGGAGAGCCCCGCGAGTCCTTCGGCATCGGCGATGTCGATGGCGCTGCGGACGATCCGGTCGAGGGTCAGCTCCTGATCGGAGGCCGGGGCCGCCGGGGTGTTCGCGGCGGGTGACGGACGGCTGCGGGGCGCTGCGGCGGGCGCGAGCGGGGTGCTTCCGGCGACGACCGTGCCGATCCGGGGGCGGGCCTCGACCAGGCCCTCCAGGCGCAGGGTGGTCAGCGCCTTGGTGGCGGTGGCGAGCGCGACGCCCCATTGGGCGGCGATCTGCCGGGTGGAGGGGACCCGGTCCCCGGGGGCGAGTTCCCCGTCCGCGATGCGCTGCCGGATCGCGGCGACGATGCGCAGGTAGGGCGGATCGCCGGCCGGGCCTGTGGTCTGCGTCACGTTCTGCCGCCTCTCTTTCCTGTACTAGTGCAGAGGGTAGCAGCGGCGATGTCCTTCGGGTCGGGCCTGGTCTAGTACAGGAGCGTCATTTTGCCTGTTGAGGAGGCTGCATGTACGTCGTACATTCAGAGTGCGTACAGCGTACAGACCCAGCGAAGGAGCTCCTCATGCGGACCGTACTCATCTCCGGCGGCGGCATCGCCGGGCCCGTCCTCGCCCACCGCCTGCGTCACCACGGCTTCGAGCCCACCGTCGTCGAGCGTGCCCCCGGCGTGCGCGGCGGCGGGCAGGCCGTGGACATCCGCGGCGTCGCCCTCGACGTCGTGGAGCGCATGGGCCTGCTCGACCGGGTGGCCCGCGTGCGCACCCGGATGCGCGGCATGTCGATCCTCGGCCCCGACGGCAGCGAGGTCGGCCGCTCCACCGAGTCGACCTTCAGCAGCGGCCGGCTCGACGGCGAGGACATCGAGGTGCTGCGCGAGGACCTGGTGAGGATGGTCCACGAGCACACCCGCGCGGACGTCGAGTACCTCTTCGGCGACAGCATCACCGGGCTCGACGAGGAAGGGAGCGGCGTGCGCGCCCGGTTCGCGCACGCCGCGCCGCGCACCTTCGACCTCGTCGTCGGGGCGGACGGGCTGCACTCCACCGTGCGGCGCCTGGCCTTCGGACCCGAGGAGCGCTTCACCCACCATCTGGGCACCTACCTCTCGGTGTTCGGCGCGGACAACTTCCTCGCCCTGGAGGACTGGCAGATGTGGCTGCGGGACGGGGACATGGGCTTCGGCATCATGCCCGTGCGCGACAACTCCGAACTCCGGATCGCCTTCGGCTTCGAGTCCGCGCCCCTGGCCCCGGAGCTGCGTACCGGTGAGGCCCTGCGGCGGACCGTCGTCGACCGGCTGGAGTCCCTGAGCTGGGAAGGGGCCCGCCTGGCCGCGGCCGCCCGCACGGCGCCCGACTTCTACTGCGACGCGATGGCCCAGGTCCGCATGGACCGGTGGTCGCGGGGCCGGGTGGTCCTGCTCGGCGACGCGGGCTACTGCCCCTCCCCCCTCTCGGGGCAGGGCACCGGCCTGGCCCTGGTGGGCGCCCACGTGCTGGCCGACTGCCTCGCGCAGGCGCCCGGCGACCACCACGGCGCATACGCCCGCTACGAGGAGCGGATGCGCCCCTTCGTCACCCTCAACCAGGCGCTGGCGACGGAGAACCCCGGCGGCCCCGCCTCCGAGGAATCGGTGGCCCGCGCCAAGAACGCGATCTCCCTGGACGGCTGACCGGCCGGTGCGGGCGTGGTTTCGGCCACCGCCGGAGCGGCACGCCCCCTCGTGCCACCACGCGACCGTGCGGACCCCCTTGACGCCCCCGTGCAGCGGGGGGACGCTCCCGAATCTTGAATCCGAACGGTTGCAGCTGGGGGGCCGCCATGCCGGAGGAGTCTGTCCAGTCGGTGGGGGAGTTGCGTGCGCAGCTCGTCGCACGGGGAGCGCGCTGGTCCGTCCTGGAGCATCTCGCCGACGAGGAGCCCGTGCCGCGGCCCTCGCTCGGTCTGGAGCCCGGGGCGAACCTGACGCCCGCCGAGGACGTGGGGGTGATCGATCTCCCGGGGATCATCGGCCACGAGAGCGGCAATCCGCACCTGACCCGGCGCCGGGCCGCCCACGGGCTGCTGCCCGGTGTGCAGGGGCCGGTGGTCGGAGCCCGGCCCGCCGCCGTGGACTGGCGCAGCCGCTGGGGCTGGCCGTGGATCACCAAGGTGAAGGACCAGAACCCGTGCGGTTCCTGCTGGGCCTTCGGCGCCGCGGGCCTGGTGGAGTCCATGGCCCGGATCGAGCACGACGTATGGGCGGAGCGCTCCGAGGGGGACGTGCACGACGGCCTGCGCTTCACCTGCGGGCAGGGCAGCAACCCGGAGACCGCGCTGGACTGGGTCAAGGCGAACGGCGGTCTCGCCGATCCGGACTGCTGGCCGTACAGCACCCCGCCCGCGGGTCTGCCGGCCGCGCGCCGCGACGCCTGGCGCGCCGAGTACACGCCCAGCTGGGACCGGTCCGGCCGGACCGTCCGGATCACCGACTACGTCCGCCTCGGCGACGTGGAACAGCAGAAGGTCTGGCTGGACACGGTCGGCCCGCTGACCGCCTGCTTCGACGTCTACGACGACTTCTTCGGGCTCGGATCCGGCGTCTACCACCGCACCAGCGACCATCTCGCGGGCGGGCACTGCGTGTTGATCGTCGGCTACGACGACGCGGCCGGCTGCTGGCTGTTCAAGAACTCCTGGGGGACGGGCTACCACGTCGGCGGCTACGGCCGGATCGCCTACGGCGAGGTCAACATCGACCACTGGGCCAAGTGCGGGCTGCGCGGCACCAACATCGACCCGTGGACCAAGCGCCGCCTGCACACCGGCAACGTCTACGAGAGCGGCAACGGCCGCGCGCACCGCAACTTCGAGCTCCTCGCCACCGCCCCCGGCGGCGGCCGCCTGCAGCACTGGTGGCGCGAGGGGGACTCCCCGTTCGCCTGGGCCCGCGCGGGCACCTTCGCCACCGACGCCTCCGGCCAGCCCGCCTTCACCGGGACCACCTACAACCGGAACATGGAGTCCCTGCACGTCACCACCGGCGGCCGGCTGCGCCACTGGTACTACGAGCAGTCCGGCGGGGCCTGGCGCGACGGAGGGGTCTTCGGTCCGGGTGACGCGGCCGTGGGATCGACCCCGGCGTTCATCCAGAGCGACTACGGCAAGCCGGGCAACTTCGAGGTGGTCGTCCGGACCGCCGACGGCCGCCTCAACCACTGGTGGCGGATCAACGGCGCCCCCTGGACCTGGAACGACGGCGGCCGTTTCGCCTACGGCATCGCCCACTACGGGCCCGCCCTCGTCCAGACCCGCGGCCGCCACCTCGACCTCGTCGCCACCCGCACCGACGGCCGCATGCAGCTGTGGTGGCGCGACGATCCGAACGGATTCGCGTGGCGCGCCGGGGAGATCTTCGGCAGCGGTACGGCGGCCGTCTCCGCGCCCTGCCTGGTCGAGGGGCAGTTCGGGGCCGCCGACGAGGACACCGCCGGGAACTACGAGCTGTGCGTGGCCGTCGCCGGCGGCCGGGTGGAGCACTGGTGGCGCGGCAACGCGAGCGGCTCGCCCTGGCGGTGCAGCGCGGTCTTCGGGCACGACGTCGCTTCGGTCACCGGGATGCTCCAGGGCAGTTTCGGGTTCAACCTGGAAGTCATAGTCCTGCGCACCGACCGCCGTCTTCAGCACTACTGGCGCGACGGCGCGGGCTGGCACGAGGGGTCGGTGATCGGCCCCGTCTGAGAGGACCGGGCGGTCGTGGAGGTACGGAGCATCGTGCTGGGCCCGGGCGAGCCGTACGAGCTGAAGCTCACCGGGCGCGGCGCGCGCGGGTACGTGTGGACCTGGCAGGTCACCGGGGACGCGGACGTGGTGTCGGTGGCGGAGGCCCCGGCAGCACAGACCCCGGCAGCCGGGGTGCCGCTGCCGGGGGCGGAGGTGGAGCGGAGCTACGTCGTCCGGGGCCGCCCCCCGGGCGGGGGCCGGGCCCGGATCCGCTTCGCGCAGGTCCGGCCGCCCTACCCGGACGAGGCCCCGTACGACGAGTTCGTGCTGGACGTGGAGGTCACGGAGATCACCGGCGCGGCCTGAGGACCGTGCGCTGCACGGCCTCCAGGGGGCCGTGGTCGAAGCGGCGCAGCCACAGCGACGACCCGGCCGCCAGGGCAAGGCTCACGCCGGCCCACAAGCCCATCACCCACCAGGGACCGCTGCCGCCGAGGCGGTCGGCGAGGCCCAGCCCGATGCCGTAGCAGAGCAGCATGCAGAGCAGGTTCTGGGCGACGTAGCAGGACAGGGCGGTGCGGCCGACGGAGCCGAGGGCGGTGGCCACGGGGGCCGGGATCCACCGCCGGTCGAGGGCGATGCCGATCAGGCCGATGTAGCCGAGGGCGAGCAGCGGCGCGGCGCCGTAGCGGCCCAGGAGGTAGAAGTCGCTGCCGCCGAGGGTGGTCGCGGCGTTCAGCGGCAGTCCGAGGCCCAGCCCCCAGGCGACCAGCCGGGTCCGGATGCGGCGGCCTTCGGCCGTGGCGGTGAAGGCGCCGGCGCGGTGCAGCCGCACTCCGAGGAGGAAGAGGAACACGAGCAGCCCGAAGGAGATGACCGGCTCGATGCGCAGGGCGAGGAAGTGCTCCAGGCGGAAGGCGATCTGGGCCGGATAGCTGCCGTGGGCGTACAGCTCGACGGCGGCCGGGTCCGGGCTCTTCGGGGCCCCGGCGGGCCGGCTCAGCGCGTCCAGGGTCGCCAGGGAGACCAGCGCCAGGTGCAGCCCGGCGGCCGTCCACATGGCCCGGCGCCGCACCTTCTCGGAGCGGGCCAGCAGCCAGGCGACGAGGAGGGCGGTGACGGCGTACCCCATCAGCACGTCCCAGGCGAAGACGAGCACGAAGTGGACGGTGCCCTCGACGAAGAGGAAGGCGGCGCGGCGCGGGTAACGGCCGGGCCAGGGCTCGCCGCGGCGGGCTGCGGAGTCGAACTGGATGGCCAGGCCCACGCCGAACAGGACCGTCAGCAGCGCCAGGAACTTGCCGTCCGCGAGGAAGCGGAAGACGCTCTCCGCGAGGTTCGCGGCGGAAGGGTCGGCGAGCGGATCGGGCGGCTTCAGCCCGCCCTGCAGCACCCCCCACTCCGATCCGGGGGAGGTGAAGATCCAGACGTTGGTCATGAGCGTGCCGAGGATGGCGGCGCCGCGCAGGACGTCCAGGAGGGGGAGCCGGGCGGTCTTCTGCGCCGCCGCGGTGAGCAGGGTGTCGGCCATGACTTCAGCGTCCCGGGGCGCGGGAGCCCGTACGTCCTGCGGGCGGACGAAGGCGCGGTACATCCTTCGATGCAGCGGGCGGGCCCCCGCTCATCCCCCCCGAGCCCGCGGCGGCCGTGGTGGCGGCGGGTCCTGCCCGTGGTCGATGCGGGTCCACATCCTGGACCCGCAGCCGCTTGCACCTCTGTTGTATCTATCCTGTGCGCATGTCAGCCCCCGCCAGTACCGTGACCGCCGCCGACCGCGTCTACCAGCACGTCAAGCAAGGGGTGCTCGACCGGCGCTACGAAGGCGGCACCCTCCTCACCGAGGGCGAACTCGCCACGGCCGTCGGGGTGTCCCGCACCCCCGTCCGCGAGGCGCTGCTGCGGCTGGAGACCGAGGGGCTGCTGAAGCTGTACCCGAAGAAGGGCGCACTGGTCCTCCAGGTCTCCGCACAGGAGATCACCGACGTCCTCGAAACCCGGCTGCTGGTCGAGGAGTTCACCGTACGCAGAGCCGTGCCGGCCCCACCGGGCCTGCTGGACCGGCTCGCCGCCCTGCTCGACGAGCAGCGCCGGCACGCCGCCGCCGGCGACCTCGCCGCGATGATGGCCGCCGACCGGGGCTTCCACGCGGAGATCGTGCGCAGCGCCGGGAACCAGATCCTGTGCCGGCTCTACGACCAACTCCGCGACCGGCAGCTGCGGATGGGCGTCGCCGTACTGCACGCCCACCCGGAGCGGCTGGAGCGGACGCTCGCCGAACACGCCGAGATCCTGGACGCCCTGCGGGCCGGGGACGCGGACACGGCCGCCGCGGCGGTCCGCGGGCACATCGGGCGCGTCGAGGCCCTGGTGCGGGGGCCGGGCCGGTGACCGCCTCCCCCGTCGGGCCGCACGTGCCCGCCGACCCGCCGGGCGGCGGGAAGGCCGTCGCCGTCTGGAGCATCGGCGTCGCCGTCTACTTCGTGGCGGTGATCTTCCGCACCAGCCTGGGCGTGGCCGGCCTCGACGCCGCCGACCGCTTCCACGTGAACGCCTCGGCGCTGGCCACCTTCTCCCTCCTCCAGCTGCTCGTCTACGCGGGCATGCAGATACCGGTGGGCCTGATGGTCGACCGGCTCGGCACCAAGAAGGTGCTGACCCTGGGCGCGGTGCTCTTCACCGTCGGCCAGCTCGGCTTCGCGCTGTCGCCCTCCTACGGGATGGCACTCGCCGCACGGGCGCTGCTCGGCTGCGGCGACGCCATGACCTTCATATCGGTGCTGAGGCTCGGCACCCGGTGGTTCCCGGCCCGGCGCGGGCCGCTGGTGGCGCAGCTGGCGGGCCTGGTCGGCATGGCCGGCAATCTCGTCTCCACCCTCGTCCTCGCCCCCGTCCTGCACGGCGTCGGCTGGACCGCCGCCTTCGCGGGCAGCGCGGTGGCGGGCCTGGTGGTCCTGGTACCGCTGGTGCTGTTCCTGCGGGACCACCCCGAGGGGCACGGGCCGGCGCCCGCGCCCAAGGGCCCGGGGGCCTCCGGAGGCTTCGTACGCCGCCAGATACGCGAGTCCTGGGCCGAACCCGGCACCCGGCTCGGCCTGTGGGTGCACTTCACCACGCAGTTCCCCGCGATGGTGTTCCTGCTGCTGTGGGGGATGCCGTTCCTGGTCGAGGCGCAGGGGCTGTCCCGGACCACCGCGGGCGGGCTGCTCACGCTCGTCGTCGCCTCCAACATGGCGATCGGACTGGTCTACGGCCAGATCGTCGGCCGCCGCCAGTCCGCCCGGATCCCGCTCGCCCTCGGCACGGTCGGCCTCACGGCCCTGCTGTGGGCGGCGGTCCTCGTGTACCCGGGCGACCGTGCGCCGATGTGGCTGCTGGTCGCCCTGTGCCTGGTCCTCGGCACCTGCGGACCGGCGTCGATGATCGGCTTCGACTTCGCCCGCCCGGCCAATCCGCCGGAGCGCCAGGGCACCGCCTCCGGGATCACGAACATGGGCGGCTTCATCGCGTCCATGACCACGCTGCTGGCGGTGGGCGTCCTGCTGGACGCCACCGGAGACAACTACCGCATCGCCTTCTCCACGGTCTTCGTCCTCGAAACGGTGGGCGTCGTCAGCATCCTGCGGCTCCGCCCGCGCGCCCTGGCCCGCGAAGCCGCCCGGAGCGGCGCCACGGTCCCCGCACAGGAACCGCAGCCGGTGTCCCGAGCGTGTCCCCTCCCGGAAACAGCCGGGCGCGAGGCGCCGTAGGGCCGCCGTCGCCGCCGGGCGACCGGTATCGGGAGGGGTGATCTGCCGGAGATGTGGACGAAATTGTCCGCCGCCGCCGTGCCGACGGTGGAGAGGTTCGACTGGTTCACGGACGTCATCTCCAACTCGCTGATGCCCACCGCGCTCAGGAGCGAACGGACCGCCGACTTCCAGGCGGAGGCGGCGGTGCTGGACATGGGCGCCGTGCAGGTCTCCGCCTTCGAGTACTCCCACGTGCGCTCGCGCCGCACCCCGGCGCTCATCCGGCGCGCGGACCCGGAGCAGTACCAACTGTCCGTGCTGACCCGCGGCCGGATGTGGATGTCCCAGTGCGGCAGCGACGCGGAGCTCGCCCCCGGAGACATGATCCTCTGGGACACCTCGCACCCCTTCGAGGCCGACTGCCGCCCGGGCGACGGCACGCTCCGGGCACTGGTCGTCCAACTGCCGAAGACCGTGCTGCCGCTGCGCGCCGGCCGGCTCGATCCGCTGCTCGGCCACCGCATCGGCGCGGAGAGCGGCCTGGCGGCCGTCCTGGCGCGCTTCATCTCCTCCCTCGGGCAGCACGGCTCCGACTGCGGGCCGCAGGAGCTGCGCCACCTCGGCACGGCCGTGGTCGAGCTGGCCGCCGCCTGCCTCGCCGAACGCCTCGACGCCTACGGGGAACTGCCCGCCGAGGCCCGCATCCGCGCCCTGCGTGAGCGGATCGGCACCTTCATCGAGCACCACCTCGGGGACCCGGCGCTCTCCCCCGCCCTGATCGCCGCCGCCCACGGCATCTCCGTACGCGCACTGCACCTGCTCTTCCACGAGGGTCCCGAAAGCCTCACGGCCGTCGTCCGCCGCCGCCGTCTGGAGCGGTGCCGCACGGACCTGGCCCGCCCCGAGCTGGCCGGCCGCCCCGTCCACGAGATCGGCGCCCGCTGGTGCTTCACCAACGCCGCGGCCTTCAGTCGTACCTTCCGCAACGCGTACGGGATCAGCCCGACGGAGTTCCGCCGCACATCCGCCCGGGCCACACGGCTGTGCCGTGCGCCCGGCACCTAGCCCCTGGCCCTAAGGGGTCACGGGGTCACGGAGAACTGCGTGAGGATGGCGTCCGCCAGCTCGACGTCGCCCTCCACCTTCACCCGGTCCGCGACGGTGTGCGCCCGCACGCGTCCGGCCGCCAGGCGGACGTAGGTCTCCCAGTCCAGGGTGAGGGTCACCGCCGGGCCCAGCGACGGCGACTTGTCCACCGTCCCGCGGCCGTCCGCGTCCACCCGTACCGTCCGCATGAACTCCAGCCGACCGTGCACGTCGATCACCACCGCCGAGTTCGCCGGCGCCCCCGCCCGCTTGGCCACCACCTTCGGCAGCCCGGCCAGCAGGAGGTCCCGCGCCACGTACGCACCCGGCGAGTCCCAGTTCCCCGGCACCCCCAGCGCCGCCCGCAGGTCCTGCTCGTGGATCCACACGTCGAACGCCCGCAGCCGCAGCGCGTGCTCCAGCGTCACCTGGTCACCGAGCGGCCCGCGCACCA
Source organism: Streptomyces sp. NPDC054932 (assembly GCF_053610205.1). NCBI lineage: Bacteria > Bacillati > Actinomycetota > Actinomycetes > Kitasatosporales > Streptomycetaceae > Streptomyces > Streptomyces sp. NPDC054932. The sequence continues at coordinate 26,039 of NZ_JBSGXU010000059.1, forward strand.
TCGTGGCCGGATCCCGCTTCTCGTTGCGCAGCTGGCGCGCGCGCCGGATCACGGTGTACTCCAGCTCCGAGGTCATCTCCGGCGCGGTGTGGTGACGCCGTACGTCGACCTGCACCTCCATGTACCGGCTGAACTCGTCCACCACGTGACGCAGGTCCCGTGCCACGGTGTGGATCGGTCGCGGGTCCCCGAGCTGCTCGCACTCGATGCCGATGATGTGGGACACGACGTCGCGGACGGACCAGCCCGGGCACGGCGTCGCCCGGTTCCACTCGCCCTCCGACAGAGGGAGGACCAACTCGGATATCGCCTCGATGGAGTGCGTCCACGCGTCGGCATAGGGCTGGAGGGCGGGATGCGGATGGACGGTCAACGGGACCCCTCGCGGTGCTGTTCAATGGCGCGTTTCGGAAGCTGTGGACTCAGTTTCCAAAACTACGCTGCCGGTGAGCACCCCGGCAGTGCTTTCGTGTGACGATCGTAGGCCCGAGTTGACGGCTTGAACGCCAGGACGGTGGTAGTGTGCGCGCCTCGCTGATCCAAATCGCAGTGAACGAGGGCGAGTCGGTGTCTTCCCGACGTGCCCGCGTGGCCGAGCTCGTACGGGAGCAGGAAGGCTCCGATCTCGTCGTCCTGCCCGAGCTGTGGCCGGTCGGCGCCTTCGCCTACGAGCAGTTCGAGACCGAGGCCGAACCGCTGGACGGCCCGACCTACGAGGCCATGTCCAAGGCGGCGCGCGACGCCGGCGTCTGGCTGCACGCGGGCTCGGTCGTGGAGCGCGCCGGCGACGGGTCCCTCTACAACACCGCCCTCGTCCTCTCCCCGGCGGGCGAGCTGGCCGCCACCTACCGCAAGATCCACCGCTTCGGCTTCGACCAGGGCGAGGCGGTGCTGATGTCGGCCGGCGACTCCCTGACCACGGTGACCCTGCCGGAGCAGACCCTCGGCATCGCCACCTGCTACGACCTGCGCTTCCCGGAACTGTTCCGCGGCCTGGTCGATGCCGGGGCCACCACCATGGTCGTCGCGGCGGGCTGGCCGGCGCGCCGCCGCTCGCACTGGACCCTGCTCAACCGGGCCCGGGCCGTCGAGGACCAGTCCTACGTCCTGGCGTGCGGGCTGGCCGGCACCCACGCGGGCGTGGAACAGGCCGGGCACAGCCTGGTCGTGGACCCGTGGGGCGAGGTCCTGGCCGAGGCGGGCCCCGGCGAGGAGGTCCTCACGGTGGACCTCGACCCTGCCAAGGTCACCGACACCCGCGCCCAGTTCCCGGCCCTGAAGGACCGCCGCCTGGGCCGCGGCGGCCGGGCGTGACCACCGGAGTGACGTTCGAGCGGATCCGGAAGGCCGAGGCGGCCGTACGGCAGCTGGACACCGTCGCAGCCGCCTACCGGGAGATCTACGCGGAGCCGCCGTACTGCGAGGGCCCCGAGGACGCCGCCGCTTTCCTCGCGCGGGCCCGCCGGCAGGCGACCCGGGACGGCTTCCGCATGGTCCTGGCGCGGGAGGGCGACCAGCTCGTCGGCTTCTCGTACGGCTACCGCTGCCCGCGGACACGGGGTGGTGGAGCGCCCTGGAGGAACCGCTCGAAGGCCCCTGCACCGAGGAGGACGGACGGCGGACGTTCAACGTGGCCGAACTCGCCGTGCGGCGGGCCTGGCGGCGGCAGGGCGTCGCGGCCGGGATGCACCGGCTCCTGATCGAGGACCAGCGGGCCGAGCGGGCCACGCTGACCACCCGGCCCGAGCCCGGGGCCGCACCCGCACGGACGGCCTACGCCGCGTGGGGCTACCGGAAGGTCGGCCGCGCCCGCTACGGGGACGAGCACCCGGCGTACGACGTACTGGTGCTGCCCCTGCAGTGAGCCGCGGCGCAGGATCCGGGGCGGCCAGGGCCCCGGCCCCTGCGGCCCCGCGGCCCGGGTGCTCCCCGACCGCCCGCGCGAAGCCCTCCCGGAGCCCCCCGCCCTCCGCACCTGGGGGCGCAGAACCCTTCAGGCGTCGTCCTCGCGCTCCTTCTCCGCCATCCGGATCACGCACACCGCGACCGCGATCAGCAGCGCCGCGTCCGCGTCCTCGCGCACCACGTCCACCGCGTACGTCTCACGGACCCGGTACCACTGCCGCGAGACCAGCGCGAGCAGCTCCCCGTCGTACTCGACCTTGAACTCGCGGTCCAGGATCCGCCCGCTGACATCGAGCTCGGTGCCCTCGGCCAGGGTCACGCGGAAGTGGCCCCGCAGCAGCGACAGCCGCTTCCTGCGGATCACCGCGAGCCGCCGCTCGTCCCGCTCCAGAGTCATCGCGTCCCGCAGGGTGAACAGCTTCTCCCGCAGGGTGATCAGGATCAGCCCGTCCGGATCCTTCAGCTCCAGCGTGTCCCGGAAGCGCAGCGCCTTCCCGTCCACGAGGAAGGCGTGCCGACCGTCCTCGTCCTCGATCCAGTAGTCGTCCCCGATGGCCAGCATTTTGTCCCGAACGAGGTATTTCATGCGCTGATCAGTGCCCGCGATAGGTTGCCCTCATGCCCCTGCTCTACGTGACCGACCTGGCGTATCCCGCACGCGGCCGCCGCTACTGCGACGAGGACATATTCCTCACGTCCCGGCTGCGCGCCGAATTCGACCTGGCCCTGTGCCACCCCGCCGACGCGGAGGCACTCCTCCCGCTGGGCTTCGACGCGGTGATCATCCGCAACAGCGGTCCGGTCCTGCACTACCAGGAGGCATACGACTCCTTCCGCGCGGCCGCCCTCGCCGCCGGGACCCGCGTCTACAACCCGCTCACCGGCCGCGCCGACATGGCGGGCAAGCAGTACCTCCTGGACCTGACCGCCGCCGGCTACCCGGTCATCCCGACGGTCGACGACCCCGCCCGGCTGGCGGAGCTGCCGCAGGTGCCGCAGTACGCGGTCAAGCCGAAGCAGGGCGCCGACTCCATCGGCCTCACCTTCACCGCGACACCGGCCGGCCCGGCCGGGGCCGTGCTGATCCAGCCGCGCATCGATTTCACGTACGAAGTGTCCTTCTACTTCGTCGACGACGCCTTCCAGTACGCGCTGTACGCCCCCGATCCGGCCCGCCGCTGGGAGCTGCAGCTCTACACCCCGACCGAGGCGGACCTGGCCTTCGCCCGCTCCTTCATCGCCTGGAACACCCTCGACCACGGCATCCAGCGCGTGGACGCCTGCCGGGCGCCGTCGGGCGAACTGCTCCTCGTCGAGCTGGAGGACCTGAACCCCTACCTCTCCCTGGACCTCGTCCCGGCGCCGGTGCAGGACGCGTTCGTCGGCGCGCTCACAAGATCCCTCCACACCTTCCTCGGCACCACCGCCTGATGTCAGACCCGGCTGCCAGGCTTTCCCCATGGACAAGCAGACGTTCTGGAAGCTGATCGAGACGGCCCGCGCCGACGCGGAACCGGAGGGCGTGGCCGCGCGCGCCGCGGAACTCCTGGCGGACCGCCCGGAGACCGAGATGGCCCAGGCCCAGCAGGTGCTGTGGGACCTGCTCGCCGAGTCCTACCGGGCGCCGCTCTGGGCCGCCGCCTACCTGATCAACGGCGGCTGCTCGGACGACGGCTTCGACTACTTCCGCGGCTGGCTCCTCACCCAGGGCCAGGAGGCCTTCGAGACGGCCGTGACCGACCCCGACTCCCTGGCCGCGCACCCCGCGGTCCGCGCGGCCGCGGCCGACGGCCTCGAGCTGTGGGACGAGGACGCCCTCTCGATAGCCTGGACCGCCCACGAGACCGGCACCGGCCGCGAGCTCCCCGCGGACTCCTTCACGATCAGCTACCCGGACCTGGACCCGTCCTGGGACTTCGACTTCGACGACACGGACGAGATGACGGCCCGACTGCCCCGCCTGAGCGCCCTCTTCGCTCATTCGTAGCGGTGCAGCAGGGAGTCGCGCTCCTGCCGCCGGATCTCCTCGATCGTCAGACCGGGGAGATCCACGTGGGAGAGGGTGATCTCGGCGGAGCTCGGGACGGCGTCCTCGGCGAGCCACTGCTCCGGCTTCCACGCGTTGCTGCGCAGGAACGCCTTCGGGCAGTGCTGGTAGGCCTCCTCGACCTCCACCACGATCGCGCTCCGCGGGGGCTTGCCGACGGCGGTCAGCTGCTCCAGCAGCCGCGGATCGGCGGATACGCAGGCCCGCCCGTTCACCCGCAGGGTGGTGGCCCGCCCGGGGATGACGAAGATCAGCCCGGCCCGGCCCGTCTCCACGATGTTGTGGGCGGTGTCGAGCCGCTTGTTGCCGGTGGCGTCGGGCAGCGCGAGGGTGAACTCGTCCAGCACGGCCACGAATCCGGGCGGCCCGCCCCGGGGCGTGACGTCGCAGCTCCCGTCGGCCCCGGTACTGGCGACGAACACCAGCGACGACTGCCCGATGACCGCCCGGGCGGCCCCGTGGATCCGGTCCACGGCCTTGCGGCGGGCCAGCTCCCCCGGGTTCTCGTACAGCTCGCGCAATCCGTCCGTGCTCCGGACGGCGGTGGCGTTCACGGCATCGAATATCCGCCCGCTCGGCGGCGTGCTGACTGTCACGTTCCCGCACGCTACCGGGTGTCGGCTAGAGCCCGCTGGTGTCGAGGTCGATCCCGAACGGCTCGGGCAGCCGCACCGGCGTCCCGAACGGGTGGGGCCCGTCCACCCTGGTGTATCCGAGCCGACCGGGCTGCGCGAACAGTGTGACGGTCGCCTCCTCCCGGTCGACCAGCAGGTACAGCGGTGCCCCGTACTCGGCGTACCGCTTGCGCTTGACGACACGGTCGGTCCCGGCGTTGGACTCGGAGGTGATCTCGACGACGAGCAGCACCTGGTCCGGCAGGAGAGCGCTGCCCCCCTTCGCCAGCGCCTTGGGAACGACGGCGAGGTCGGGCACGTACCAATTCGGCGAGCCCGGGAGGTCCAGGTTGCCCGAGCCGGTGACGCAGTCCAGCTCCTTGACCCGCGGTCGGATCTGATCGCGAATCTCTTCGGCCGCGTTCTCGTGGTCCCAACTCGGCGTCACGTTGCTGATGACCCCTTCGACGATCTCGGTGCGGTCCCCGCTGTGGTGCTGGATGGCGTACTTCAGCGCGCGCTCGGGATCGACGCCTTCGCTGTAGTCGTGCTCGGTGGTCATTCCGGACGCCTCCCTTGCTTCCTGGCACCAGGCTCCCACGGGGTCCTGCCGCCCGTCGTCACCCCTGCGAGTGCACATCGGCCGGCGGCCGCCGCAGCGGACGTCAGCCGCCGACCTGGTGCTCCACGCGGTGGCGGATGTACTCGTCCGGATGGGACCGGGCAATCGCCACCGCCTCGTCCACCAGGGCGTGCAGCTCCGGCGGGTGGGCCGCCTTCCGCAGCGGCAGACCCGGCAGGATGCGCCGGCGGACGCTCACGTTCTCGTTGCGCACGAACTCGCGCAGCGCGGCGTCGTCCCACTCGGCCACGACGCACGGGCCGTCCCCGGCCGCGGCCGGGTGCGCCGCCCGTACGAGGGGCATCCGCAGGGGCATGGCCGACCAGTACCAGGCGCGGGTGGCGCCCGCCCGTTCGAGGTCGGTTCCCGTGCGCAGGTACTCGAGCAGGGCGGTCTGGACGCGGTGGTGCCCGAACGCGTTCAGGGCCGGCTCGATGAACTGACGGTTGGAGCTCGGGTTGGGGTCGTGGACCCCGGCCCGGACCAGTACGCCGAAGGACTCGTCGGAAAGGACCAGGCCCTGGCGGCAGGCCTCGCGCAACACCGCCCGGGCGCGGTGCTCCCAGGTCAGCCCGCCGTCGGTCTCCGGCTCGCGCGCGACGTCCAGCCCGAGCACCCGGACGACGTCCGCCAGCGCCCCGGCGAACGCCTCCTCCTGCCGGTCCTCCGCGGTCTCCGGCAGCGCCATGAACACCGCCGCTCTGCCGTCCTCCGTCATCCGTCGCTCCCCCGTCGTGGTCCTTGCCGCATACGCGTGATCCGGTGTTCATACCCGGATGGCAAGCTTGAAGGATGAACGATGCTGCCTCGGCGCCCACCCCCGCGCCTGCGCCCCGCCGTGCCCGTGTCCGTGCCCCCGAGCTGATCGGCAAGGGTGGTTGGCTGAACACCGGAGGCAAGGAGCTCACCCTCGCTGACCTGCGAGGTAAGTGCGTTGTTGTTGATTTTTGGACCTTCTGCTGCATCAACTGCCTGCACGTTCTCGACGAGCTGCGCGAGCTGGAGGAGAAGCACCGCGACACCGTCGTGATCATCGGCGTGCACTCGCCGAAGTTCGTGCACGAGGCCGAGCACGCCGCCGTGGTCGATGCCGTCGAGCGGTACCAGGTGCACCACCCCGTGCTGGACGATCCCGAGCTCGCGACCTGGAAGCAGTACGCCGTACGCGCCTGGCCCACGCTCGTCGTGATCGACCCCGAGGGGTACATCGTCGCCCAGCACGCCGGTGAGGGGCACGCGCACGCCATCGCCCGCCTGGTCGAGGAGCTGGAGGCCGAGCACGAGGCCAAGGGCACGCTGCGGCGCGGGGACGGGCCGTACGTGGCGCCCGAGCCGGTGGCCGGCGCCCTGCGGTTCCCCGGGAAGGGGCTGCTGCTGCCGTCCGGGAACCTGCTGGTGTCGGACTCGACGCGGCACCAGCTCGTGGAGCTGGCCGCCGACGGGGAGAGCGTCGTACGCCGCATCGGCAGCGGCGAGCGCGGCTTCGCCGGGGACAGCTTCAGCGAGCCGCAAGGGCTGGCGCTGCTGCCCGACGGGAAGGTCGTCGTCGCGGACACCGTCAACCACGCGCTGCGCACCTACGACCCGGCCACCGGGCAGGTCGAGACCGTCGCCGGCACCGGCCGGCAGTGGTGGCAGGGGTCGCCGACCTCCGGGCCGGCGCTGGAGGTGGACCTGTCCTCGCCGTGGGACGTGGCCTGGTGGCAGGGCCGGGTCTGGATCGCCATGGCCGGTGTGCACCAGCTGTGGACCTGGGACCCGGAGGCCGGGACGGTCGGGGTCGCGGCCGGTACGACCAATGAGGGGCTGCTCGACGGGCCCGCCGCCGAGGCCTGGTTCGCCCAGCCCTCGGGGCTCGCGGCCGCCGGGGACCGGCTGTGGATCGCCGACTCCGAGACCAGCGCCCTGCGGTACGTGGAGGCCGCCGAGGACCCGGCGGCCGGGTACGTCATCAAGTCCGCCGTCGGCACGGGGCTGTTCGACTTCGGGCACCGGGACGGCGACGCGGCCCAGGCGCTGCTCCAGCACCCGCTCGGGGTGACCGCCCTGCCCGACGGTTCGGTCGCGGTGTGCGACACGTACAACCACGCGCTGCGCCGCTACGACCCCGCGACCGGGCAGGTCTCGACCCTGGCGACCGATCTGCGCGAGCCCAGCGACGCCGTGCTGGTCGGCGAGGACATCGTGGTCGTGGAGTCGGCCCGGCACCGGCTGACCCGGCTGCGCCTGCCGGAGGAGGCGGTACGGGTGGACGCGGTCGCCCACCGTACGCAGCGGGCCGCCACCGAGGTGGCGCCCGGCACGCTCCGCCTCGACATCGTCTTCCAGGCCCCGAGCGGGCAGAAGCTCGACACCCGCTACGGGCCCTCCACCCGGCTGCTCGTCTCCTCGACCCCGCCCGGGCTGCTGGCGGACGGCGAGGGCGCCGGGACCGACCTGTTCCGGGAGCTCGCGCTGAACCCGGACGTCACCGAGGGCGTTCTGCACGTCTCGGCGATGGCGGCGTCCTGCGACGACGACCCGGCCAACGAGTACCCGGCCTGCCACGTCCACCAGCAGGACTGGGGCGTGCCCGTCCGCGTCACGGCCGACGGCGCCTCCCGGCTGCCCCTCGTCCTCGCGGGCATGGACGCCGAGGGGTAGCCGGTGGTGGCCTTCCTGGGGGCTCAGCCCTCCAGGAAGGCCACCAGGGCGTTCGCCAGCAGGAACGGGTCGTCCGCGCCGCACAGTTCGCGGGCGCTGTGCATCGAGAGGATCGCGACGCCGATGTCCACCGTCTGAATGCCGTGGCGGGCCGCGGTGATCGGGCCGATCGTCGTGCCGCACGGCATCGAGTTGTTGGAGACGAAGGTCTGCCACGGGATGCCGGCCCGCTCGCAGGCGGCGGCGAACACCGCGCGCCCGCTGCCGTCCGTCGCGTACCGCTGGTTGACGTTGACCTTCAGGATCGGTCCGCCGTTGGCGCGCGGGTGGTGCGTCGGGTCGTGCCGCTCACCGTAGTTGGGGTGCACGGCGTGGCCGGTGTCCGAGGACAGACAGATGGTGCCGGCGAAGGCGCGCGCGCGGTCCTCGTACGAGCCCCCGCGGGCGAAGACTGAACGTTCCAGCACGTTGCCCAGGAGCGGGCCGTCCGCGCCGGTGTCGGACTGCGAGCCGTTCTCCTCGTGGTCGAAGGCGGCCAGCACGGGGATGTGTTCGAGCTTGTCGGTAGTGGACACCGCCGCCAGGGCCGCGACGCCCGCGTGCACCGACAGCAGGTTGTCCATGCGCGGGCCGGCCACCAGCTCGCGGTCACGGCCCAGGTACGAGGGCGGCTCGATGGAGTGCACCATCAGGTCCCAGCCGGCCACCGAGCCCTGCTCCAGGCCCTCTTCCTCCTCCAGGAAGGCGATCAGGTCGCCCTCCTGGACGTCGCCCAGGCCCCAGATCGGCTGCATGTGCCGCTGCTTGTCGAGCTTGAGGCCGTCGCTGTTCACCGACCGGTCGAGGTGGACGGCCAGTTGGGGGACGCGCAGCAGTGCGCGGTCCACGTTCACCAGGCGCTCGCTGCCGTCGCGCAGGGTCAGCCGCCCGGCCAGGCCCAGGTCGCGGTCCAGCCAGGTGTTGAGCAGGGTGCCGCCGTAGATCTCGACGGCGATCTGCCGCCAGCCCTGTGAGCCCGTGTCCGGCAGCGGCTTGACCCGCAGGTTCGGGGAGTCGGTGTGTGCGCCGATGATCCGGAACGGGGTGTGCGGGGTCGCGTCCTCGGGGACGAACCAGGCGATGAGCGCACCGCCGCGGAGCACGAACTTGCCCCCGGTGCCCGCATCCCAGGCGTCCGTTTCCGACAACTGCCTGAAGCCTGCCTTCTCCAGCCGCTCCGCCGCGTTGGCGACGGCGTGGTACGGCGACGGACTGGCCGTCAGGAAGGTCATCAGATCGTCGGTGTGGCCGCGGTCGAAGCGGGCGGGAGAGCTCATGTGGATCACCTTAACGACGGTCGTGTTCGCCATGGCCGGACTGCGAGGGATGGCCGGTGGTCTGGGTCCGCAGGGTGGGTGATCTGCGGTCCCGTCGGTTTTCAGCCCGGCGGACGCTCGAATCGGCGCTGCAGCTGCCTGCGCTCGCCCCGGCGGATGCGCGGGAGCATCTCGGGGGTCTGCGGGGAGCGCTGCGCGCGTCTCTTGCGTCCGGCGCAGAAGATACAGCCCTCGCCGGCAGGAGCGTCGGGGTCTATCGGCGCGCCGGGATGTTCGGCGCATCCCGAGGCGTTGCGTGGCCGGGACAGTTCGCGGGCGACGATGAAGGCGCGGTGCAGGTCGTCGGCGATGCGGACGAAGTCCTCGGCGGGCGAGGACAGGCCCAGGTGGAACCGCTGGTCCTCGACGGCACGCACGTACGTGCGCAGCCGCTGGAGCGTGTACGGGGGGTCCGGCACGGGGTAGCCCAGGCGCCGCTGCTCTCCGGCGGGGGCGGCGGGCGGGCCGCCGCGGCCGCGCCGGCCGAGGCGTCGGCGGTCGTTGCAGATGAGGCAGCGCCCCCAGCCCTCGGGTGCCTCGGGGTCCAGGGCGCCGTTGGGGTGCTCGGGGCAGCCGGTGTAGCTCTTGGCGGGAGCCAGTCCGGTGGCCGTCTGGAAGGCCACGTACAGCGCGTCGGCGATGGTGTCGTACTCGGCGGGGTGGGCGCCGTCGTACAGCTCGCGCAGGTGGTCGCCGAGGCTGCCCAGGCTCGCCTGCAGCTCCTTGAGGGCGTACGGACGCCCGGTGGGGACGGAGTACCCCCTGCTGCCGTGCTGATCCTGTGGACTCATGTGTACGAGCGTCCCATGAACGACTGACATAGCGGAAAGCCGCAGGACAGGGGCCCGGGGCCGGGTACGCGCCAGCGGCCGGGCCCCTGTGTGGGGGCCCGGCCGCTGGTGCGTGTGCGCGGGGCGCGACCGGCCTAGAAGGCGGCCTCGTCGAGCTCCATGAGGGAGTTGTCGACCACCTCGGCCAGCTGGCGCTGGACCGAGACGTTCGGCAGGACCTGCGACGCGAAGAACTTCGCGGCAGCGATCTTGCCGGTGTAGAAGGGGACGTCCTTCGGGGCGGCGGTGGCCAGCTTCTCGGCGGCCACGGCGGCGCCCTTGAGCAGCAGGTATCCGACGACCACGTCACCCGAGGCCATCAGCAGGCGGGTGGTGTTCTGGCCGACCTTGTAGATGTTCTTGACGTCCTCGCCGGTGGCGGTGAGGTCGACGATCATCTGGCCGACGATGGCCTCCAGGTCGACCGCGGCCTTGGCGAGCGCGTCGCGGGCGCCGGCCAGCTCCTCGCCGCCGACGGCCTCGGCCAGGAACTTCTTGATCGTCTCGGAGAGGACGTTCAGGGAGGCGCCCTGGTCGCGGACGATCTTCCGGAAGAAGAAGTCCTGGCCCTGGATGGCCGTGGTGCCCTCGTAGAGGGTGTCGATCTTGGCGTCGCGGATGTACTGCTCGATCGGGTACTCCTGCAGGTAGCCGGAGCCGCCGAAGGTCTGCAGGGACTGCGCGAGCTGCTCGTACGACTTCTCGGAGCCGTAGCCCTTCACGATCGGCAGGAGCAGGTCGTTCAGGCCGATCTCGGCGGAGGCGTCCTCGCCCGCGGCCTGCTTGACCTGGATCTCGTCCTGCACGGAGGCCGTGTAGAGGACGAGGGCGCGCATGCCCTCGGCGTAGGCCTTCTGCGTCATGAGCGAGCGGCGCACGTCGGGGTGGTGCGTGATGGTGACCTTGGGCGCGGTCTTGTCCATGAAGTTCGCCAGGTCCGGGCCCTGCACGCGCTCCTTGGCGTACTCCAGCGCGTTCAGGTAGCCGGTGGAGAGGGTGGCGATGGCCTTCGTGCCGACCATCATCCGCGCGAACTCGATGATCATGAACATCTGGCGGATGCCGTCGTGCTTGTCACCGATCAGCCAGCCCTTGGCGGGGTGCTGGTCGCCGAAGGTCATCTCGCACGTGTTGGAGGCCTTGAGGCCCATCTTGTGCTCGACGTTCGTCGCGTAGACGCCGTTGCGCTCGCCCAGCTCGCCGGTCTCCCAGTCGAAGTGGAACTTCGGGACGAGGAAGAGGGACAGGCCCTTGGTGCCGGGGCCGTGGCCCTCGGGGCGCGCCAGGACGTAGTGGAGGATGTTCTCCTCCATGTCGTGCTCACCGGACGTGATGAAGCGCTTGACGCCCTCGATGTGCCAGGAGCCGTCCTCCTGCTGGACGGCCTTGGTGCGGCCGGCGCCCACGTCCGAGCCGGCGTCCGGCTCGGTGAGGACCATGGTGGAGCCCCAGCGCTTCTCGACGGCTATCCGGGCGACCTTCTTCTGCGCCTCGTTGCCCTCTTCGAAGAGGATGCCGGCGAACGCCGGGCCGGAGGAGTACATCCAGATCGCCGGGTTCGAGCCGAGCAGCAGCTCCGCGTAGGCCCAGATGAGGGAGCGGGGCGAGGTGGTGCCGCCGATCTCCTCGGGCAGGCCCAGGCGCCAGTACTCGGACTCCATGAAGGCTTCGTAGCTCTTCTTGAAGGAGGCCGGGACGGGCGCGGTGTTGGTGGCCGGGTCGAAGACCGGCGGGTTGCGGTCGGCGTCCTCGAAGGAGGCGGCCAGCTCGTTCTCGGCGAGGCGGGCCAGCTCGGACAGGATGCTCTTGGCGGTCTCGGTGTCCATCTCCTCGAACGGACCGGTGCCGTACTGCTTGTCGCGGCCGAGCACCTCGAAGAGGTTGAACTCGATGTCGCGGAGATTCGACTTGTAGTGCCCCATGGCGACGGCTCCGTTAAGGCTCGGGGAGACAGGTTCCTCGTACATACCAATCGGTAACGTAATGATGCTACCCGCCGGTAATAAGGCGCAACCCCTGACGACTGTGACCAGCGTCAAGCCTGGCGGGAAATCCGTGTCCGGCGTCCCGCGGCCGGTCGGTAGGCTTCGCCCCATGTACGGCTATGACCAGAACCCGGGCGCCCAGCAGCAGTACGCGCAGCAGCCCCCGCAGGGCTACGCGCAGCAGACGCCGCCGCTGTACCCGGAGCCGTCACCGCCGTCGCTCGCCGACGCCGTGCGGGCCTTCACCACCGGGTCCCTCTCCGCGGAGGACTTCCAGCAGATCTTCGCCACCTCGAAGGTCTACTGCCCGCGCGGCGACACGCCCGGATTCCTGGCGCTGCACAACACACAGCACCCGGTCATCCCCATGTTCACCACGCTCAAGGAACTGCGCCGGTACGCCGGCAAGGAGTCCAAGTACTTCGTGATCACCGGCGCCGAGGTGATCGACCTGCTGCCGACCGGGTACGGCTTCGTCCTCGACATGGAGGGCGACCACCGGATGGTCTTCGACGCGAAGGCCGTCGAGCAGATGGTCGACTTCGCGATGCGCCGGATGTATGGCTAGGCGCCATTGCTGCGCGGACGGCTAGACGCCATCGCCGCGCAGACGGCGACCGGTCCGGCGGCGCCTGACGGGGGGCGGGGCGATGTTGCGGGTGCACTTCACGGCCGAGGACCTGCTCGGCATCAGGTTCGCCACCGAGCCGCTGCCCATGGTGGAGCTGGCGATGGCCCTGGTGGCCTGGCAGCGCACCGATGAACCGGCGGTTTTCGGCCGCTGGCGCAGCCAGGTCGGCAGGGAGCTGCCCGGCCGGGCCCGTCCGCTGCTCGACCTCCTGCGCCCCGACGGCGACAACCTCCCGTTCGTCGAGCCGTACGCGGCCACCCTCGAGGAGGGCCTGGCGGCGGTACGGGACGCCGCGCCGCTGCTGACGGCCGAGCAGCTCGCCCGCGCGGCCGCGCGGGCCCCCGGGCCGGATTCCTGGCTGCGTGCCCTGTGGCGGCGGGACCACGGCGCCTGGGACCAGCTCGACGGGGCGCTCCGCGCCGGGCACGAGACCCTGGTGGCCCCGCACTGGGCCCGGATCCGCCAGTCCTTCCAGGCGGACGTCGCCTGGCGGACCCGGCTGCTGGCCACCCACGGCATCAAGGCGTGCCTGGCCAGCACCCACCCGGCGGCCGGCTGGTCGGGGACCGTCTTCGAGGTGGCCCGGCCGCCGCACTTCGAGGTGCGCCTCGGCGGGCGCGGGCTGATGCTGATGCCCTCGCCGTTCTGGACGGGCCGCCCGCTGGTGGCCGAGCACCCGGACGGGCCGCACGTTCTGCTCTACCCGGCGCTGACCCCGCTGCCGCTGACCGCCGCGGGTCCGGCCGAAGGCGCCCTGGACGCGCTGCTGGGCCGCACCCGGGCGGCGGTGCTCCAGCTGCTCGTGCGCCGCCGCACGACCAGCGAGCTGGCCAGGGATCTCGACATCAGCCTCCCCTCCGTCTCGGAGCACACCCGCACCCTGCGCGCGGCCGGTCTGATCACCACCGAGCGGGACGGCAGGGCGGTCCTCCACTCGGTGACGGGCCTGGGCGTGGACCTCCTGCACAGCGGCGGCTGAGCCACGCTTCGGCCCTGCCCGAAAGGATCGCGGCGGGGGCCGCGGCCGGTGAGTATCGGTGCCGCGGGGGGACACCCGCTCCTAGGGACAGGGAGACTGCGATGTCACGTACGTCGTTACGCGCGAAGCTCGGGGCTGTGGCGGCCGCGGGGGTGATGGCGTTGGGTACGGGGGTCCTGGCGGCAGGATCCGCCCAGGCGTCCGACCACACGGTGGCCGGGTGCCCCTCCGGTTTCGCGTGCATCTACCCGCAGGACGCGGTGCCGGTCACCCCGTCGCTGAAGTGGTCGCGGGCGGGCACCTACAACCTGAGCAACCAGTACGGATGGCACTGGGTCCTGAACAACCAGACCTCCAACTGGAAGTTCAGGCTGTGCACCGGCTGGAACGGCACGGGGAGCTGTACCAACATGCCCGTCGACCAGTGGGTGGCGGTCGACCTCACGCCGATCAACTCGGTGATCGTCTCGCCGTAACCGCAGGTCGGGACTGCTGGGGCCCCGGAGGAAATTTCCTCCGGGGCCCCTCTGTTCTGTGGGTGTGGCAGAAAGTTCGAGTTTCAACTAAACTCGACGCAGAAGGAGGTCCTGACCATGCCCGCAGTGACTGTTGAGAACCCGTTGACCCTTCCGCGAGTGGCCGAGCCGCAGGCCGCCGTCGCGCGCAAGGTGCTGGCCGTCGTCTCCGCTCCCGGTGGGTTCGAGGGTGAGGGATTCCCGGTGCGCCGCGCGTTCGCCGGGATCAACTACCGGTACCTCGACCCGTTCATCATGATGGACCAGATGGGTGAGGTGGAGTACGCGCCCGGCGAGCCCAAGGGCACCCCCTGGCACCCGCACCGCGGCTTCGAGACCGTCACGTACCTGATCGACGGAACCTTCGTCCACCAGGACAGCAACGGCGGCGGCGGCGTCATCAACGGCGGTGACACGCAGTGGATGACCGCCGGTTCGGGCCTCCTGCACATCGAGGCCCCGCCGGAGTCCCTCGTCGTGTCCGGCGGGCTGTTCCACGGCCTGCAGCTGTGGGTGAACCTCCCGGCCTCCGACAAGATGATGCCCCCGCGCTACCAGGACATCGGCGGCGGCCAGGTCCAGCTGCTGACCACCCCGGACGGCGGCTCCCTGCTCCGGGTGATCGCCGGTGAGCTCGACGGGCACCAGGGGCCGGGCATCACCCACACCCCGATCACGATGATCCACGCGACCGTCTCGCCGGGCGCGCAGATCACCCTGCCGTGGCGCGAGGACTTCAACGCGCTGGCGTACGTCATGGCCGGGCGCGGGTCCGTCGGCGAGGACCGCCGGCCCCTCGCGACCGGGCAGACGGCCGTCTTCGGCGAGGGCGGCTCGCTGACGGTGCGGGCGGACGAGTCCCAGGACTCCAACGCCCCGGACCTGGAGGTCGTGCTCCTCGGCGGACGCCCGATCCGGGAGCCGATGGCGCACTACGGGCCGTTCGTGATGAACAGCCAGCACGAGCTGCAGCAGGCGTTCGACGACTTCCAGGCGGGCCGGCTGGGCCGCATCCCCACCACCGCGCGCACCGGTCTCGGCCACCGCGGCACGGGTGACGCGGACAGCTGACCGGCCGACGGGGTCGAAGGGCCGGGCGGACTCCCCGCGGGGAGTCCGCC
>NZ_JBSGXU010000060.1:0-41099 GCF_053610205.1 Streptomyces sp. NPDC054932
TACACCCCAGTACTAGTCTTTTGCCTTAGTAGTGTACCTGAGTGGTGTATTGCTCACAGCTCCCCGCTCGAGCCCGTCGCTGGGCTCCCGCCTGGGTCGGGGGTCCGGCGCCGGCGGGCCGGGATCGGAGCCGTGCACGCGTCCGCACCGGGAGCCGTGCAGCGGGGTGAATGTGCGTGAGCGCGGCCGACCGGGGAGGAAGCCGGGGCCGCGCTCACGTGTCACACGGGGAGACGGCAAGGCTCCCCGGTGCGCTGCTGGGGCCGGATCAGGCGTTGACGCAGGTGTTGCCGAAGGACGGGTTGAGCAGGGCGATGACGTTGACGGTGTTGCCGCAGACGTTGACGGGAACGTGGACCGGGACCTGGAGAAGGTTGCCGGACAGAACACCCGGCGAGCCGATGGCCGCGCCGTGGGCGCCGGCGTCGGCGGAGGCCATGCCCGCCGCGCCGAGGAGGATGGCGCCGGTCGCGGTGATGACGGCCGTGGTCTTCTTCACTGGGGGTCTCCTTCAGGATGTGCGTCGAAACGGTGAGCTGAGCGGGCACCGGCCGTGGGCCGGGCAGACAGGCCCATGCCGGGCGCTCGTCCCTTCCAACGGCCCAGCCGGGTGCATGGACACGGTGGCCGACCCGTTCGGGTGCCACGCGCACACCGCAGCCGACCCGCACACACCGGGTTGGCCCTGCCGCCATTCCCGACTACCTGAGCTGCCCAGTCGCTCCGTAAGGCGCCCTACGGACCCCCGCACCCGCACCCTCGCCCTCGTGCCCGCGACGCTCCGTCTTCACGAGCCCGGGTGGTCGTGGCCTGGCGGCGGGTACTCGCGGCCCGGGAATCCGGCCGCCCGTCGAGGACGATCTGCTCGGACTCCGACCACTCCCCGGCCAGCCCGGCCAGCCCGGCCAGGGCATCGGCAAGCTCGTTGATCGCATTCAGCAGCCGCGCCAGCCGCTCCCGGTCCGCCTCCCGGCGGGGCCGAGCACCCCGGCCGCCCAGCGGTGTCGGGCGCCGGCAGAGCGGGGGCGCGGAGGGTGCAGAGCACCCGCGCCACGAGCTGGCCAGCGCCACCGTTCCGGCCGGCAGGCAGGCTCAAGGACAGGACGACGGTCTCGTGCCCGGCCCTGTCGGCCCACGAGCCGCACGCGCCGCCGTCCCCGCCAGCACAGCGGCGCCGGTACAGCGCCGCCTGCCCGTCATCACCACCGCTCCCCCGTCCAGCGCCTACCGGCCGTGGCTCGCAACACTCGAACCACCGTGCCCGTCATCACCAGGCTCTTGCGTCACCGCCATGTCCCGGTGCTGTAAGGGAACTGGGCTCGGGGCACCCGCCCGCCCAGTCGGCCACTAGCGTGCGGCCATTGGGCCCAGCAGCCCAGCCGACCGCCACACCCCGGGAGACTCTGCCATGCCCATCCGTGGTCCCCGCGCCCTCCTCGCCACGATCGCCCTCGCAACCACGCTGACGCTGACCGCCTGCGACCCCGCAGCCGAAGCCGAAGCCCCTCCCGCCCCTCCCGCCGCCTCCGCCCCTGTCTCCGCGCCCGCCTCCTCCACCTCGCCCGCCGGTTCGGGCAAGCACACGCTGGCCGAGGCCGCCACCGCCGGCGGGCTCACCAAGGCCACCGGTGCCAGCGCTCTCTCCGACGTCCCGGTTGACCCGGGCGAGATGCGTGACGGCATGCACCTGGTGGTCGCCGACTACAACCGTGCCGGGCAGACCTCCGGCCGCCGCATCCTCTTCGTTGGCGTCGACAGCGTTCCCGAGGACCCGAACAAGCGTCGCGAGCACCTTTGGCGCGGCCTGATCGACTACGCGCTGCAGAACGGCTCCACCGGCACCCCCACCACCGCCAAGCCGTACCAGCCCGGACCGTTCGGCGGATCCCTCGAGTGCCTCAGCCTGCCCGAGTCCGCCAACGCCACCAACGTCATCTGCGGCTGGTCCGACACCACCACCGCCGCCGTCGCGCTCTTCCCCCGCACCACCCCGGCCGACGCCGCCCGCCTCTTCGCCGCCATGCGCGCCGACCTCGAACACTGACCGCCGCGGCCACAGCCCGCGACGAAGCCGAAATCGCTCACCGGGGTGCCGCCCCGGCTGGTCGTCACCAGCCGGCGGGCGAGGGTGCTGACGTTCCGCGCGGACCAGTGGGCGGCGGAGAAGGCCGCCGCACAGGCTGCGCCGGCCGTCGCCGAATGGGACTACCCGCTGCTCGACGAGCACGACTTCCTCAAGACAGTCCACGGCCTCGTCCACACGGTCGTGGCAGCCGGCGGGAAACGCGTCAGCGTCCACCTCGCCGACCAGGACGACAAGATCCTCGTCATGGTCCTCAACCACCAGACCGGCGAACAGGACGACGTGGAACCCGTTCCGGCGGAGGTGGCGGTACTGCGCACCGTCGACGCCTGCGGCGCCCACACCGACCACGACGGCCACGCCTGGTGGGCACTCCTCGACGCCCAACCCCTGCCGGAGAAGCACCTGGCCCAGCACCGGAACAGGGCTCAGGCACCAGTGGCAACGGACCCTGTGAGTCGATCCCTCCCCTCCGCGTGGAGGAGCCCCGACCAGCCGGGGGGGGTGGGCTGGCCGGGGCGGGCCCCGGCCAGCGGGGGGGGGGGTGCCGGCCGGGGGCATACGGGGAGGAGCCGCAAGGGCAGTCACTTCACAGCGGATCCCCCGGCTCCAGCCCCGACGATCCTCCCAGGCGAACACCCACCAGGCCTGCCGGACACGCATCCCGGCGGATACCATGCTTCCCGTCGCGGGGGCCGGCCGCCAAAGCTACTGCGCGCCGACGGCCTGGGGCCCGTCGCTCTCGCCGATGTCCAGAATGCGGGCGGCCAGCGGCGGCCACTGGCACGAGCCGACCAGGAGGCCCGCCTCGCGCTCCGGCAGGGCGTCCTTGACCATTGGCACCATCTGGGAGTGCGCGGCCGGCTGCCCTTGCACTTTCAGCTGTTCCAGGGCGCGGGCCCGGTCACCGAGGTCGAGGTCGCGGGGGACATTCAGGCCTCGGTCAACGGGCCCCAGGAGCGCTTCGCGTCCGTACTCTCGGGCGCAGCCCACGGATCGGCGGCCTCCCGCACCGGCGGCGCAGCGGGCGCGGCGGCGGGCAGATGACCACCATCTCGACGTGTGTGGGTGATCCCCGGTCAGCGGCGGCCGGTGGCCAGGATGACGAGGAACTGGCCGCCGCCCGCCTGGATGTCGGCGGTCACCGGCATTCCCGGCACCAGTCGGGAGAACCGGTCCACCAGCCAGTCCGCCGCCTCCTGGGCGTCCTTCCTGGTCGGACAACGGCCCACCATCTCGCGGCCGCCCTTGCGCTCCAGCCTCTCGGCGACGGCGATCAACGGTGCGGGTTCGACTACGTACAGGCGCTCCGGCCAGGCGATGACCACCTTGACCGCACCCTTGCGGGTGTTGCACCCGCGGTGCGCGAGCCGCTCGGCCACCTTGGCCTTCCGGTCGGCGGTCCGGCTGTCGACACTGGGCCCCCGCGGGTCGTTCACCGACTCGTCGGGGTCGACCGGTTCGTCACACACCCAGCACTGCCAGCCGTCGCGCTCGGCCACATCATCAAGGAGACTCATCCGAGCAAACTAGCCTGCCCGACCGCCACCCGCGCACCAGGGCCCTGGCAAGGTCCCGACACCGGCCGGGGCCCTGGCCGAGCCGCGGGACGTCGTCCACGGTCACGTTCGCAGCCGCTGGAACCTGAGCGGGTGCCGGAAAACGCCTCGGTCAACGGCCCGATCGGCGCTGACCTCCGCCACGGCATTCGGGCGGACGAGCACCACGTCCAGAACGTCACGGCTCCCCCACACCTCCGCGAACCGCACCCCCTCGAAGGGGTGCCGGCGGCGCCAGTTCGCTACCGCGGCCCGGCCCGCCCTGGCGATCCGCGCCACCTCCGCCAGGCACACCCGGTCACTGCCGGCGGCGGTTGGGTGGAGGCCGGTGAGCGGTTGGCGCTGCGATGCTTCGAGCCAAAGGTGATCCGGTGGTCCTGGCGGGCTCGCTGCCCGGCACTGCCCGCGTTGCCCGCGTCGTGTGGTCCGCTCGACCGGGTGAAGCTCCAGCGGCGGCGCCCGGGGTAGGGCCCGCGGGTTCACCCGGTCGGCTCAACGGTCGTGGGAGTCGTCGGTGACCGGCTGGCTACGGTGGCCGGACTGTTCCAGGCCACGGAGGGTGATCGTTGATGAGGCCAGTCGCGCTGGTTACCGGTATGTCCGGAGTGGTCGGCGCCGGGGTGTTCCCGTTACTGACGGGTTCGTTCGAGGTGGTGGCCCTGACGGGCCGCCGTTCCCTGGATGCCGACTGCGAGCAGGTGGCGGTCGATCTGAGGGCTCCGCGGCTGGGCCTGGAGGCTGGCTCCTTCGCGCTTCTGGCCAAGCGCGCGGACGTGATCGTGCACATGGCCGGGAACGTGGACTACACCGCCTCCGCGCAGGACCTGCACGCGGTCAACGAGGGCGGCGCGGCCGAGATGACCGCACTGGCGGAGGCGGCCGGGTGCCCGTTGCTGTATGTGTCGACGGCTTTCGCCGACCGGCACACGCAGGCTTCCCGCGAGGCGAAGATCGGTGCGCTGACCCCGGCCCGGCCTTCGTTCTACCACCGTTCCAAGGCCGCCGCCGACGAGCGGGTCCGCCAGTGCGCCCAGCCCTGGTCGATCATCCGCCCCTCGGTCGTCATGGGGGATTCCCGCGACGGCTCGATGCCCCAGCGGCAGACCATGCACCAGACGCTGTCGATGATGTCCAGCGGACTGCTGCCGGCCGTGTTCGGGCACCCCGACCACCTGGTCGACATGGTCCCGCGCGACTACGTCGCCCAGGCCGTCCACCAGTTGGCTCTGGACGCGGTCGAAGGACGGCCGCTGCCCCGCGAGTTCTGGGCCACCGCGGGCCCCGCCGCGCTGACCTGGGCCCAGTGGTCGCAGGTCCTCCAGCAGACCCTCGCCGCCGCCGGCCGCCCCATCCCGCCACCGCTCCAGCTGGACCCTTTCACCGTCGAGGTGGCCGACTACCCCGGCTGGGGCGACCTGCGCCGGGCCCACCAGCGCGGCATGGCCACCATGTATGTGGCATCCCTGGCCCTTGGACCCGAGCCCTTCCCCACGTCCTTCGGCAGCGGCCGGCCGGGGCGGCCCGCTCTCGACAACGCGCTCGCGCACTCCCTCCTCGCCAGCGACCTCACCTGGCTGCTGCGGCGTTCCCGCCCGCACCCGGAAGTGGCGCGATGACTCCCCCTGGCAACGACCGCACCTGACACAGCAGAGCTGGGCCGGGCCCGCGACCTCTTTCCGGCATCGGCCCGGCGCCGGGTGACGGGCATGAGCCACCGTCCAGGCCGAAGCCGGTGGCGGTCTCGTCCCGTCTGCTGCACGGCCGTTCTGCGTCCACTCGTCCGGGTGACCGCCGTCGCCCCTCCGCTGCCCCTGCGCACGGCGCGGGGAGCGGTCCGTTCGGGGCCCGGGGCCGGGCCTGGGCGTTGAGCGGCGGGTGCGCCATCCATCCACATGTGTACTCTGCGTTCCGCATCATCACGCTACGTAGGCAACGGAGGGCGTTCCCATGGCTACCGATCTCCTGACTCGCAAGATCAACCGGCACTTCGACCTCATCGACACCGACGGAAACGGCAGGATCACCAAGGAGGACTTCGACCTGATCGTCACCCGGATGGCCGACCAGTTCGGCCACGCCCCGGGATCGCCGAAGTTCGTAGAACTCGCCGAGGTCTACGGCAGCCTGTGGAACGGCCTGCGGGAGAACCTGGACACGGACGGCGACGGCGCCGTCAGCCGCGAGGAGTACGCCCACGGCCTGACCAGCGGCGTGCTCACCGGCGAAGGCTACGAGCAGCTGATGCAGCCGGTCGCGAAGGTCATCTTCGGCCTGTGCGACACCAACGGCGACGGCAGGCTCGACCGCGAGGAGATCGCCAAGGCCCACCTCGCGCTGGGCGTACAGGGCGAAGACCACGAGGCAGCGATGGCCCGCCTGGACCGCAACGGTGACGGCTTCGTCGACGAGAAGGAACTGGCCCAGGCCCTCCAGGACTTCTTCCTCAGCAAGGACGACAACGCCCCGGGCAACCTGCTCTTCGGCCGGATCTGACGCCCTGCCCACGGGTGCGCTGTCCGCTGCTCAGCACGGCAGCGCGCCCGGACCCCGGACACGTCAGTTGTACGGACGTCTTCGGCCTGGTCGTCGTCGGCGAGGCGTACCGGAGGTCCGGCCCCAACGCCGTCCAACCGTCAACGTCGTAGGCGGCCGACGATGACGGGGTCGAGCTTGAGGCCGGCCCAGGCGCCACCGTCGATGTCGCCCCAGTCGTTGAACTCGCTGAAGCCGTAGGGCTCCAGGGCGTCGGTGGTCGGGCCGGGGTTTTCGGGTGTCACATAACAGTTCGAGAGGTGCCACTTGCCCTGGTAGGTGGTGTAGTAGCCCGCCGCGCGGAGCATGGTGCCAAGGGTGCCCAGCGCGGGGTCGAGGGGGCGGATGTAGGGCATGTTGTCGTTGTCGTAGATCCCGGTGAGCGGCAGGTGCTGGCCGGTGTAGATCACCGATCGGGCGGAGCTGCACTGCGCCGAGGCGGTGTAGTAGCGCTCGAAGGTGGTGCCGCGGGCCGCGATCCGTTCCCGGGCCGGTAGCGAGTACCCCTCGGGACGGGGCAGGGAAGCGCGCTCCTCGTCGGTGTCGATCAGCAGGATGTTGGGGCGACCGGTCATGCCCTGCCCTTCGCTCGCCACGCGTCGACGGGGGGTCGGGCGGTGGTTGACCGCCTCGCGCGCACTGGTACGGACGTCGTCGAATCTAGGGCGAGAAATCGGTCGGGACCGTTCGGGACGCGGCCGACCACGGCCGGACGGGTGATCCGCATCGCCCGCAGAGGCCCAGACAGGATGCTGCTCATGAAGCCGAGGTGCCGCTCGCGCAGTCGGTGAGTGACCCAGTCCAGCCGCTCGGCCACAGCGTCCTGGCGAGCTGGGAAATCGTCGTAGGCGCCGGCCGCGGATGTCGGGCACACGATGAGCCTTCCGCGGGGCGGGCCGGACCGGTGGGTGGGCGCACCGTCATTCCGGGTAGGTGCCGGTGGGGTCGATGGCCTGGTTGACGCGGTGGCCGATGGCGCGCAGGGTCCGCTGCTGGGCCTGGGTGAGCGGGTCGAAGACGAGGCGGCGGACCTCCTCGACATGGCCCGGGGCGGTGGCGACGACCTTGTCCCAGCCGGTTTCGGTGAGGACGGCCAGGGTGTAGCGGCCGTTGTCCGGGTCGGGGGTGCGGCGCACCCAGCCCTGCTTCTCCAGGCGCTTGACCACGTGGGACAGGCGCGAGAGCGAGCCGTTGGTGATGACCGCCAGCTCACTCATGCGCATGGTGCGCTCTGCGGCCTCCGACAGGGTGGCGAGGACCTGGTACTCGAAGTGACTGATCCGGGCGTCGCGCTGCAACTGGGCGTCCAGAGCGTTCGACAAGTTGATCACCATGGCGGCCAGGGAGAGCCAGGTCTGCCTCTCATCGGCGTCCAGCCAGCGGGGCTCATGCGTATCCATGACCTCATCCTAACTTGACCCTTCAAGCAAAATCCAATCCTCCACACTTGACGCTTCAAGTCGAGCGGCTAGCTTCGAGCCGTTCGTAGCCGCGTGCCTGGCGGCGGACATGCGTCATCCAGGCCCAGGTCCGCTCGTCGACCCAGCGTCGAGGGAGGCAGGGCTACTGGTCCAGCTCCTACCGCCGTCCACTAAGATCATCTTCTCAACTTGTTCGTTTCAGGGGCTGCTCATCGGCAGCCACGGGGGAATCATGTTCAAGTATTTCCTGCCACGTCGATGCGGCGGTCCATGGCCGTTGGCGCGTGCGCCTTGGCTCTGTTCGGGGCCACCGCGGCTACGGCCACCCCCACGTCCGCCGCAGTGAATGGATACGTGTTCCAGAATCAGGGTTCGTTCCGGTGTCTCGACGCTCGAGGTGACGGGATTCCGGGATCCGCCGTATCGCGTGTGACCGTAACGGCGGCGCCAACCAGAAATGGCTGATCGGCCAGGACATCCATGGCCGCCAGACTCTTGTCAACCAGGCGAACGGGTACTGCCTCGACCGCCAGGACAGCGTCGCGAACGGCGCCAAGCCGATCCTCTGGCACTGCAACAAATGAGGTCAAGTACGTGAAGAATTATGGTGAACTCAGATGACCGGCACGGTCTTGCTCTACATCCTCATCGGACTCTTGATCCTGGGCTTGCTCGTATGGCTGTCCCCTTACATGCTGGGGCTCAGCTTCATCGGACTGATCATCTCGATCGCCACATGGACGCCTCAGGGGATGCTGATTTCCTTCATCGCCTGCCTGGTCTCGGGCGGCCTGATGGCACTGCGCGAGCCGGACAAAATCTACGTCGTCATCAAGCGCTGAGCGCGGACGGCGGGACCGACGGCTCGGCCGCGGACGAAATGGGGGCGGGGCGCCGTTGAGGGCTCGGTGTGCTGCTCACGTGTGGGCCGGCGCAGGGAGCCCTCGGGCAGGCTCGTGAGGTGCGGTACAACGCCCGGCCGGGCCGGGGTGGATGTGAACAGGCACGTCCGTGGCAGCCGGCCCTCTTCGGGATCGGCGCCCGACGGGCAGCAGCCTGCTCACCTCGTGACAGCCATGAGCACTACGGCTGGGCAGGGCGAGCAGGGACACCCGCCCCGTCCTGGCTGACGCCCGTCCGGCGCCATCGCCGCACGCATTCACACCGGCGGCCCCGCCCCCTCCAGGCGTTCGGCGAGCTGCTTCCACCCGGCGTCCAGGCCCCTCACCAGCTCCGCCAGGTGCTCCTCGACGGGCATGCCCAGGCTCAGCCCGGCCAGAACGTCCTCCGCGACCGGTCACAGCAGTCGCTCCGCCAGGTAGCGCTGGAACTGCCACAGCGGGCGCTCCAGATGGGAGAACCGGCCGTTGGACGGGGCCGGGTGGGAGGCCATGCCGCGCTGAACGCCGCGGACGGCCACCAGATCCTCTTCCTGGATCCGGGCGATCTGGGCGCGTATGCCGACCAACTGCTCCGCGAAACCGGGTGTGTCCGGCACCTCGGGCGGAACCATGGCCGTGATCCGCGTGTCGTGGGTGGCGGGACCGGTGGGCATCCAGCGGATGCTGACCGCGCTGTCGGGCAGGACCGCCAGGACGAACTGCGGGAAGATTCCGGCGATGAGCATCCCCGGCCGCGGTCCCCGGCCGGATCGTGAATGCCTTCCCAGGCCCCTGCCGCCCGCCTCGGGGTTCGACAGCGGGGTGAACATGGTGAACCAGCGGCCGTCGCACTCGTCGACTTCCGTGTCCCGGCCCGGCAGCACCGGATCCAGGGTCTGCGCATGGGTACCCATGTGGTGGTAGTTCTCGGAACCGTTCTCCACCGCCACCTTCCAGTTGGCGGGTACGCCCTCCCAGGTCTGGGTGTGGACGCTCACCCAGTTCTCGATGCCATGGCTGTTCAGCCGCAGGTCCAGCCCCTGCAATTCGGGAGCCGCCGGCGCCGCGCCGGGGTCGAGGTTGAGCATGACGAAGCCGTTCCAGACCTCGACGCGGTGCGCCGGGAGTCGGCAGCCGGCCCGGTCGAAGTCGACCCGCTGCATCAATGGAGCACCGGCGAGCTGCCCCGCGTACTGGCCGTTCAGCCGGTAGGTCCAGGTGTGATAGGGGCAGGTCAGCCGTTCCAGGCAACCGCGCTCGGGCGCGGTCTCCGGCGGCAGGAGGTCCATGAACCGGTGGCGGCACACCCGGGACAGGGCATGCAGCTCGCCCTCCTCGTCCCGGGTGATCACCAGCGGCGTGCCGAGAATGTCCAAACGCAGGTAACTCCCCGGCTGTGGAATCTCCTCGGCCCGCGCCACGCACAGCCACTCCCGCCGGAAGATCCGTTCGACTTCCCATGCGTACAGCTCGGGGGAGGTGTAGGCCCGGGGTGGCAGCGTTTGGCCGCGTTCGAGCGGAAGTTCGGCCAGACGCCGCAGCTCCGCGAGCGTCGCTCGTAGCGCCTCGGGGGCGGGGGATGACGGGGCCGCAGGCTCTTTGGCCTTGGCCTGGTCGAGAGTCATGGTGATGAGCCCTTTCTTCTGGTGATCAGGGGTGACGAACCGAAGAGGGACAGTGCGTGCCGCCGCCTGTAGCGGCGGCTGTAGGAGACGGTGATGAGGGCGACGGCGCACAGCAGCGCCAGTCCCTTCGCCCGGTTGAGTGCCGGAACCGACTCCACCGGAAGCAGCAGGGCGACGAGCACTCCTGCACCGCAGTCCAGCAGTTGGGTGCAGCCCCACAGGACCGTCAGCCGGTTCAGTCCGCTGCGCAGCGTCGGCGAGACGCTCCAGGCCGCTTCCCGGGTGCGCGCGGCGGCGGGCCCGTGCCAGGACTGGCCGGCCTGGAAGGCGAAGGGCCTCGCCACGAGAAGCGAGCCCAGGATCCAGAGCCCGGCGGCCGCCGCGAGGCCTGCGTCCTTGATGAGGATGACCCGGGGGCTGCCGACGAGCAGCGACGTCACGATGCGCACCGCCAGCATGCCGATCATGAACGCCTCGAAGCTGTCCACGCGACGCCGTGTGGCGACCTCGACGGCCATGCGCACCGCCGGGACCGCCCCGCTGAGCGTCAGTGCCAGCCACTGGCTGATCCCCTGCGACCGCAGAACGTAGAACACGGCCAGTGGAAGAGCCACGGCGAACAGGATCGGAGTGGCCACTGTCCGCCACGCCGGCATGTCTTGTGTTCCGGTCCCACCGTTCAGTGATGCCATACGAAAAACCGTAGGGACCGTCGAAGATCACCGAATCGACACGATGGACGATATGCCGCGTACATACTTTTATGTACTGATTGAGGTGAATTGCCGATGGTGGGCGGCTGGCCTCAAGAGGTGCGGAGCTGCGGGACCGGGCCGGCTGAACGAGGAGCAGCAGCGTCGGCGTACACGCCCGCGAGGCCCCGGCGAGGACGGCCGCGGCGTTCCGGGCCACGCGCGGGCGGCGAGCCGTTCCAGAAGGGCCTGGAGGCCCTCACGCAGTACATCGCGGAAAGACGGCATGCCGGGGCGGGTCGTCGTCGAGCGGCTCCCCGACGGCAGCGAGCACCGCACCGGGATCCGGATCGGCAACGAGAAGCAGCGCCGGCGACAAGCTCGACCAGGCGCAGCTCGCCGCACTCGGCGTGTGCTGGGCCCGAGCATGACGTGGGAGGTCAGCCACTCCCCCGGCGGGCCGTCGTCGGCTGCCTCGTCCCATCACCACCGCTGCCCCGTCCAGCCCCTCCGTCCGTCCTCCAGGGTGAGCGTCGATACGTTCGCCGGTTTGCCCCTCCACCGGCGGCGTCGGTCAGATGTACGGGGCGAGAACTCCCCAAAGCCCCAACGCGAGGATCGTCAGCGAGACGCCCCCACCGGAAAGGTGCTTCAGGACTGTTGTGAAGAGGGGCTCCACAGCGGCGTTGAGCCGGGTGTTCTCCGGGTCGTAGACGACGTGTATCTCCTCCGTGACGCGGCCTGAACCGTAACTGGTGGTGTGTTCGTTGCCGCTGATGTCAGTGAACGTGTACCAGCTCGCCCGCTTGCCGTTCGGATGGTAGTGCCGGGCGGCCGCGACGGTGATGCCGCGTCGGCGGAGGACCGCCCGGTCCCTGGCGCTGATGACGGCGACGGCGGTGAAGAGTCCGCCGAGGATGACCGACGGCGCCCCGAAGAAGGCGGCGATCCCCATCCCGTCGCCGTGGGTGGAACCGGTCCACCAGACGTAGCCCGCGAAGACCGCGAGGAGGGCCGCGCCACCGGTCCACACCTGCCAAACCTTGATCACGGTCCCGCCCTCCTCGGTCGTTATGAGGGCGCTCCCGGCCGGGTCCCGCCGGTCGGGCAGGGCGGCGATCAGGGCGGCGAGGAAGGCCGAGGTGGCGTATTCGTTGCCGCCCGGCAGTCGCCGGGTCACCCCGTCGGTCAAAACGATCTGCAGGGCCTTGTCGCCGTCCGGCAGTACCTCCTGGACGGCGGCCAGAGGGATGTGCGTTTTCACCCGGCCCTCCGTCGTCGTCAGTCGGTCGGGCCGCAGGACCGTGAACTGGTCACCTTTGCTGAGGACTTGTGGAGAGAGCATGTACTGATTGACCTGCAGGCCGGCCGGACGGTTGCAGAGGACGGTGATTACGAACCTGCATCGGACCTGAGGCTCTGCAGCGCCCTGTCCTGCGCAAATATCACTCCGTGTCGTGGAAAAGCTCCTCGACGATCACGGCGTCACCGTCCCGCAGCCACTCCTGGGCACTCCACCGGTACCGTCACCACCCGCTGCCTCCCGGCCGTGGCCCAAGGGTCGTCAGCCGCCACCCCGGCACCGGCCGCGGGTGCGGGGGTCTTGGCGGCGGCCGTGGTGACGGCGGCGAGCCGTCACCACGAACGCGGCGCGCATCAAGGCCGAGGGCGCGACGATCCCGACCAATCGACCGGAGCGCGCCCGATCACCGAGCGAAGAGTACGGCCCCGCTCGCGCCGACCTGCCGCCGCCCCGGACCGATACGGGACAACCCTCAGGCCTCCAAATACCGCAGCACCGCGAGGATCCGGGGACTGTGGCCCTCGGTCCCGCGCAGCTCCAGCTTGTCGAAGACCGAGTTGAGGTGCTTCTCCACCGCGCTCAGCGAAAGGTGCAGCCGCCGCGCGATGGCCGTGTTCGTGCACCCCTCCGCGAGCACCTGGAGCACCTCCCGCTCGCGCGGGGTCAGCCGGGCCAGCGGATCGGCGTGCGCGCTGCGCACCACCAGCTGCCGTACGACCTCCGGGTCGATCGCCGCGCCGCCCGCGTGGATCCGCTCCAGCGCGTCGAGGAACTCCTCGACCTGCGCCACCCGATCCTTCAGCAGATAGCCGACCCGCTCCGCGCCGGCCGCGAGCAGCCGGGCCGCGTAGCTCCGCTCGACGTGCTGGGAGAGGACCAGGACGCCGGTCCCAGGCAGCCGTTCGCGGATCTCGACGGCCGCCCGTAGCCCCTCGTCGGTGTGGGTCGGCGGCATCCGGATGTCCACGACGGCCACGTCGGGGCGGAGTGTCTCCGTCTGGGCGACCAGCGTCACCGCGTCGCCGAACGCCCCGACGACCTCGTGCCCCTCTTCCACGAGGAGTCGGGCCAGGCCCTCCCGCAGCAGGGTCGAGTCCTCGGCCAGGATCACACGCACGGCAGCTCCGCGACGATGGTGGTGGGTCCCCCGAGGGGGCTGTCGATCCGCAGGACGCCGTCGAGCGCGGAGACCCGTCCGCGCAACCCGGTCAGGCCGCTGCCCGCCGGATCCGCGCCGCCCCGACCGTCGTCCTCGATCCGCACGGTGAGCGGGCCGCCGGGCGGCCCCGCGACCCGCACCGAGACGGCCGAGGCGGCGGAGTGCTTGGCCGCGTTGGTGACGGCCTCGGAGACGACGAAGTACGCGGCTGTCACCACCGGGCGGGGAAGCGGCCCCGCCACCTCGTACGCGATCCGCAGCGGCAGCCCGCACCGCTGCGCCACCCCGCCGAGCGCCTCCTCCAGGCCGAGGCTGTCCAGCGCCGACGGGTACACCCGCCAGGCCACCTCGCGCAGTTCGGCCAGTACCTCCTGGGCCTCCCGGTGCGCCTGGCCCAGCAGCTCCGCCGCCCGCTCCGGATCCCGCCCGCCGCCCCGGCGCGCCCGCCCGATGAGCATCGCGAGCGCCACGAGCCGCTGCTGCACCCCGTCGTGGAGGTCCCGCTCGATCCGCCGCCGCTCCACATCCACCGCCCGCACGACGGCGGCTCGGCTGACCGAGAGCTCGTCGATCCGGCGCCGCAGCAGCTCCCGTTCCGACGGCCCGAAGCACTCCCGGGCCAACCGGGCGTCGAGCGCGGTCAGCACAGACAGCCCCTGGAGACCGAGGAACAGCAGGACGCCCCCGAGGACCAGCTGCATCAGCAGCTCCGCGGCCCCGATGGTCCCGCGCACCACCCCGCCGGCCAGCAGCCCCGCAAGCACCAGGCCAAAGCCGAGCAGCCCCAGGACGACCCCACACATGAGCCCCGACCAGGACCGGACCGCCAGATACCGGACCACGCCCTCGCCCCCGTACGTCTCAGGGAACCGGTCGCCGAAGAAGCAGGTCCGCCGCCTGCGCTCCACCTCCACGAGCCGCAGGGCGCCGGAGCCGAAGACCCCGAGGGCGTACGGCCGCGTTCGCGGCCACAGCAGGAAGGCGCCGAGCGGCACCCCGGCGAGCAGCAGGTACAGCAGGCCGGCCGGCGCCGTCAGGCATCCGGCGAGCACCCCCACCGTCCGCCGGACCGCCGACGGCGTTCCTGCGGCGCCCCGTTCGCCCCCGCTCACGCCCCCACCCTATGCGCGCCGGTGGCGGGCGGCCGCCCCGCGGGCCCGGAGCCGTACCGTCAGCCAGGTCGCGCCGGCCGCGATGACGAGGACGACGACGGCCTTGGAGGCCACGCCCACGTACGACTCGACCAGTTCCCAACGGTCTCCGAGGGTGTAGCCGGCGAGGACCAGGACGCTGTTCCAGGCCAGGCTGCCCACGGTGGTGAGCAGGAGGAAGAGAGGGACCGGCATCCGCTCCACCCCGGCCGGTACCGAGATCAGGCTGCGGAAGATCGGCACCATCCGGCCCAGGAGCACCGCCTTCGCGCCGTGCCGCCGGAACCACGCCTCGGTCCGTTCAAGGTCCGAGACCTTCACCAGCGGCAGCCGCGCCCACAGCGCGTGCATCCGCTCCCGGCCGAAGAGCGCCCCGATCCCGTACAGGGCCAGCGCGCCCACCACCGAACCCAGCGTCGTCCAGAACAGGGCGGAGGCGAGGCTCAGCACGCCCTGCCCGGCGGCGAAGCCGGTCAGCGGCAGGATCACCTCGCTCGGCAGTGGCGGGAACAGATTCTCCAGGGCGATGGCGAGGCCCGCGCCCGGCCCGCCGAGCGTGTCGACGAGGCCGGCCGCCCAGCCGGCGATGCCGTTGGCGGGCTCCTGGGCGAGAGTGGTCGAGAACGGCGTCATGAGCCCTCCAGGTCTCAGGGGAAGGTCCCCCGGCGGACCCGCCGGACGACCCTCACCAACCTAGGAACCGCAGCTCGCGGCCGGTATGCGCGTTCCCGCCCGGCGCCCCTGCGGAAAACCGCGGGGCCGCGACGGGGCGCCGCGAGCCGCCGGTCCGCCGTGTCAGCGCTTGCTGTCAGCGGTGTTGGTGTGCCGAATGGCTTCGCCGCTCTTGAACGAGCGTGGCCAGGAGCCGGTCGATGAAGGCCGGCCGGTGCTTTGCGCTGGCCCCGACGGCCCGCTTCCGCGGCCTGGACTCCGGTCCCGCCTGATGCCGTTCGTGCCACAACGGACCGACCTCGGCCACGAGTTCCGCGATCACCTCGGCCGGCAGCCCCGTGATCCTCCGATCGCTGATGATCGCTGCACGAGACCCGTTCCCCACCACACGGACATGATCAGGGATCACGATCCGGCGTCGCACCGCCAGCCATGCACGGACTCGTTGGCCCGTTCGGCGGCAATCACGCGTCGGTCGCCTACCCCCTGCCTCCCAGCCACCAGAATCCCCGTCGGTGAAGGGGGGATCTGACACCCCAGGAGGCGGACGACGTGGTGCTCTCTCGGCGCGAACTCATGAAAGGGGCCACCGCAGGTGGACTCCTGCTCGGGTTTCCCGGACTCACCGTGCAGTACCAGGCCACGGCCGCACCACCGTCAAAACCCCTGGCCGAAGCCGTCGCGGATGCCTGCGCCCGCCTCGCCGACCAGGGCTGGCGCACCCTGCTGCGCACCGTCACTCGCGGAGCGCTGGACATCGGCGCCGCTGACCTGGCCGCCGAGCTGGCCAAGCCCATCTCTTCACTCGACCGCTCCGTACCCGGCTTCGAGACTTCGCCCCGGTCCTCCCGGCACGGGGCATCGAGCCCGGCAACCCGGCGCGGAGCCTGCTCTACCACGCGTTCGCATCGGCGGGTGTGCTCACTGACGGCCGCGACCGCGCGCTCGGCACTTTCCCCACCCTCGCGGAGACCGAGGCCGTCGAGAACTACGTCTACGGCGTTCGCCCGCCCACCCTCGACCGACTCCGGGAGATCGCCGGGGACAACCCCCTCGGGGTCGCAGTCTTCGCTCTCGACTACCGCGACGCCACCGGATCCGTACACGGCCGCCACGCCGACCTGTGCTTTTCCCGGACCGGCATCACCCGCATGGGCCGCGGGCCCACACTACGACGCCCGTGGCCGCCAGTTCGCTTCGCTGGACCCGAAGCGGCCGTTCGTCTTCCACAGTCCTCACTTTGCTGAATGAGAAGTGACGATGGGAGCGGTTGCAGCGCAGTCTGCACGCCCCGGGCATCGTCGAACTCGCTCATCTGCAGCGTGTCCGGGTTGGCGGAGAACTCGATCAGCCACGAGCCTGCCGAGCCGTGGGTGTAGGCGACCACGAAGTACACCGCCTGAGCAGTACCCGCGTCCGAAGCTGCTTCCCGACGAAGGCGCGGCAGTGGACCGGCGCGGCCGCTCTCTGGGAATCCCGTCCCAGCCAGGGCTCCGCACCGGCCCACCCACCGACCCGCCGGTCAGGGGGCGTCGATGAGTACCCGGCCGTCGGTCGGCACGGTTGCCGCGAGCCCGTTCGCGTACGCGTTCTGCACGCGGGACCGCTCCGTCGCGTTGGGCACGGCGTTGGTGCAGGCCGTCCCGGCGCTGGACCCGGACATCAGCTGGGAGCACGGCCCCGGCTTGGTGTCCGGGAGGCCCAGGCTGTGGCCCAGCTCGTGCGCAGCGATGCGCGTCTTGTCGTACCCCTGGCTCACGGCCTGCGCGCCGAGTTCGACTCGGACCTGTCGCCCCGGACGGACCGGGCCGAGGGTGGCCTGCGGCCAGCCGGTGGTGGCCACGATGACGATCTCGGCCCGGGCCCCGGGCGCGGCCTCCACCAGCCGTACGTTACTGACGTTCGCGTTCCAGGAAGCGACCCCGGCCGCGATGGCCGCTTCCCAGCCACCGGCCCTGCTGTCGTCGTAACGGAGTGTCACTACCGCTGCGGCGGCATCCGGTATGGGCGCGGGTGCCGCTGTCGCGGCGGTTGCCGCCGCGAGGACCAGCGCGGCGGCGGAGGTGCCGACTTTCAGCCAGGTGCCCAGAGACATGGTCGTCTTCCTTCATGCGTGGGGGGACCCGGCCCCTCGGCGGAGCCGGGGCACTGGAGACGCCGCCACCGCCCGCCTGTGGCCCGCGAGTTCGGACAGCCGCCCCTCCGGAGCCCTAAGAAGGTAGCCCCGCACCCCACTGGCCCGTCATGCACCTGTCAGCCAATTCCCGCAGGCACTCCAGCCGATGCCCGGTCAGCGGGCGGCACCATCCAGGGGCTCGCGCGGCCGCCCTCGGCGAGCGGGCCACGGACGGCCGCGTCGGCGTAGCCATACGGCTACCGGACGGCCCGGCCGCAAAATCAAGGTCCGAACAGGCACGCCCATGACAGCCAGCCACCTTGGCGATTGACGCTGGCCGGCAGCAGCTCAGTCAACGCGTGACAGCCATGACCACCAGCACCGCTGCAGGCAGGGGCAGCAGGGACATCCGTCCCGTCCCGGCTGACGCCCATCTGGTGCCGCCGCCGCACCCATTCACACGCTGGGGCGGTGGCTGTCCGATCAGCGGCGCAGACGCAGCTGATCGTCCGGCGTGGTCTGTGTGAGACCCCAGTAGGGACCGTCGCCGGGTACGGTCTCGGTCAGGCCGAGCCGCGTGTTGGCCTTCGCGAGCCCCTTCGCGCCGCCGATGGCGTTCCACAGGGCGTCCGCCGCCGTGTTGTCGCTGTTCTCGATCATGACCGTTGCCTGCCGGCGTTCCTGGGCGGTCAGCGCCCGCCCGTCGTCGGCCGCCTGCAGCAGCAGGGCGGCCAGGATGTCGACTTTGACGATGCTGGCGGTGTCGAACTCGTGATCGTCGGCGCCGGCGGTGCCGGCCGACGCCCTTGCGCCGGTGGACAGGTCCAGCACCGCCACGGCCGCGTTCCCTCCGGCCCCCGCCGCGGCCTCCCGTACCGCGGTTCCGACGTCTGCCGCGAGCGCAGCCTGGCGGTCGGCCTGGGCGTCGGTCTGAGGGGACGTCGTCGCCGACGGACTCGGTAGCTCGGTCACGGCGGCGGCGGTCCGCACCGGATTCCCGCCCGCCTGAGGCCCTGACGGCGCGTGGGTGAAGCCGATCGCAGCGGTCAGCGCGGTCACCGTGCCGATCGCGAGGTAGCGGGGTATCCGAGACGGGGAAGAGTGCCTGTGCCGTGCCATGGGGCGACGCCGGGAATCCGGGATGGGAAACACGTTTGCGTCAGCTCTGGATCCGCTGTGAAGGCGCCCGGTTCACCACGTGACGGGCAACCCCGCCGAAGCCCCCGGCCGATCGACCGTGCGCGCTGAACGTCCAGCGGCAGGTCGTCCCGTAACTGTGTGCTGGTTCCGCCCTCTGATCACGGGGGGCGTCCAGGACCTCGACCAAAGGCCGTCAGGAGCGCTTCGCGTCCGCACACTCGCCTGCTGGTGATGTTGCGCTGTGAATGAAAGGCCTTGGCCGTCGATCGGTGCCGAGACTAGCTTTGCCGCCATGCGCGAGTTAATCACCGAAGACCGCAGGACGTTGGCGGTGGAGGAATGGGGGGACCCCACCGGGACACCGGTCGTCTACCTACACGGCAGCCCAATGAGCCGACTGGCCAGATACCCGAACGATTCCCTGTTCCACGAGCTCGGCGTTCGGCTGATCACCTATGACCGGCCCGGGTTCGGGGGCTCCACACCGCACCCGGGGCGTCGGATCATCGATGCCGCCGCCGATGTCGCCGCCATCACCGCCGCACTCGGCCTGCACCGCCTCGCGGTGTTCGGGGTGTCTGGGGGCGGCCCGCATGCCATGGCTTTCGCCGCCCGGTATCCCGAACGAGTGACCCGGCTGGGGACGCTGGCGAGCCCGGCGCCGCGTGACGCGGCTGGGCTGGACTGGACCGCCGGCATGAGCGAGGGCAACCGCCGCAGCGCCGCCGTGGCGCTGACCGGGAGGCAGGCCGTCACGGAACACCTGGCAAACCTCGGAACGGCCAATTTCCCGACGCTGCCGGAGATCGAGCAAGCGGTCCTTTCTCGACCGGAGATCAGCGCGATGATGGGCCCGGCGTTCGCCGAAGCAGTCCGGCCGGGGCTGGACGGCTGGGCGGACGACGTCACCGCCATCTTCGGCACGGAGTGGGGGTTCAACCCGGCAGACATCACAGTTCCGACGCGGCTCTGGCACGGTGGACTCGACACCCTGGTGCCCCCTGCGCACGGCGAGTGGCTCGCCGCACGCATGCCCACCGCGACACTGATCAGACAAGCCGATGCCGGGCACGGCGGCCACTTCGACGCCACCCCCGCGATGCTCGCCTGGCTGATCAGCGACATCAACGACGAAGCCCACTCCCCCGGAAGCTGACCTCAAGATCACAAGTGCGGCGGCGCGCTGACCGGCCCTCGAAGGCCGCCGCGCCGCCGCTTTCCCGCACACCCGTGTCCGGCCGGGCGCAGTTTTTGCTGCCTGCGCATCGGCCCGGATCCGAGTTCCCAGGCAGGCAGGTCGGCAGGCCAAGGGCGAGACCGGAGGCGGTCCTGGCCGACAAGACATCCCACGCGGATAAGCGTCACACTCGTCCCGCGCAATCCGTTCGCACCTGCGTCGGCGCGGGATCCGGGCGGTGATCCCGCAGCCCGCCGACCAGGCCGCCAACCGCAAGCGCCTTGGCCGACTCGGCGGCCGCCCGCCGGCCTTCGACCGCGAGGCCTACAAGGCAACGGAACACCGTCGAACGCTGCATCAACGAGCTCAAGCAATGGCGCGGCCTGGCCACCCGCTACGACAAGACCACCGCCATCCACCTCGCCGTCATCCACATCCGGTCAGCCAGGTGATCCAAAGAAGACGGCCTAGTCCCGTCGGTCCGGCGCATCGTCCAGCAGGGCCGCCAGGGCGACATGCCGTGCGTAGCGCTTGCCCGCGAAGCGGCGCAGTCCGTCGTCCAGGCGCCGCATCGAGGGCAGGGGATCCTCCCGCTTGTCGAATTGCAGCGACATGCCCGCCCGGTTCTTGACCCCGGTAACGAACCCGGGCGGGATCTTCACCTCGTGCCGCAGTGAGGCCGAAACTTCCCATTGGCGCTCATTGCCCGATCCGTTCACCAGGGGCTTGACCGTGATGCGCTCGACGTCCGTCCAGGGGAACGACCACTCCTGATCCTGCACACGACACCTCAGTCGCTCACCCGTGAGCGTGACGACCCGCTGGAGCGGCGGCAGCCTCGCTATGAAGGGCAACGCCACCATGGTCATCACGAAGCCGAGCACCAGGAACGCCGCGAACCAGACCCAGCCGGCCCACTCCACGAACATACTGCTCACCATCAGCAAGGCGCCGATCGCCATGACCCACAGCCAGACGGCCGCCGCCTTGCCCCGCTGCCGGACCAGGCCCGCGCGTACCTCCACCACATGAGGATCGGAGCCCCCCGGGACCGACTCGTCCTGCTTCCGCCGTGCGTCCGCCTCCGTCAACGGCGCCGTTCTCGGCGCCGTCGTCGGTACGGCATCGGGGCTCGGGGCGGGAGCGGGCCTCGGCGCCGCATCCTCCGCGTCGTCCCCGTTCAGTCGGTCCAGGACCTGGGACGCCGACGGACGCCGCTCCGGCGCCTTCTCCAAGCACCCGGCCACCACACCCCGCAGTCCGTCCGGAACCCTGTCGAGGCGAGGCTCGTCGTGCACCACCCGGTACAGCAACGCGGGCACGCTGCCCTCGCCGAACGGCCCGTCCCCGGTCGCCGCGAACGCCAGCACCGCACCCAGCGAGAAGATGTCGCTCGACGGCCCGACCCGTCCGCCCGACGCCTGTTCGGGGCTCATGAAGCCGGGCGTGCCGATGACCAGCCCCGTGTCGGTGAGCGTCGTGGCACCCTCCGCCGCCTTCGAGATGCCGAAGTCTATGACCCTGGGGCCGTCCCCGGTGACCAGGATGTTCGACGGCTTCAGGTCCCGGTGGACGAGTCCGGTCCGGTGGATGGCCTCCAGGGCCTCGGCGAGGCCGGCGGCCAAGGACCGTAACTCCCGCGCCCCCAGTGGACCCCGGTCGTGCACGAGCGAGCTCAGATCGGGCGCCTCGATGTAGTCGCTGGCGACCCACGGCATCGCGCCGTCCGGGTCGGCGTCCACGATCGGCGCGGTCCAGAAGCCGCCCACGCTCCGCGCGGCGGCCACCTCGCGTCGGAACCGCTCGCGAAATCCGGGATCGGCGGCGATCTGAGGGCGTATCACCTTCACCGCCAGTCGACGGCCGCTGCGGGACACCCCGAGGAAGACCTGGCCCATCCCTCCCTCACCGAGCCGCGCGGACAGACGGTACGGCCCGATCGAGGCCGGGTCCTCCGGCATCAACTTCTGCACGACTCCCCCGTTTTCATCCCAAGGGGCCTGGAATCCCCCGACTGCTCGAGAAGCCAAGCCTCCCAGGGATGCTGCCGCGGGGGCTAGGCCGTCTCTTTCGGATCTTGCCGGGTCCGTGCCGCCCGGCAGCACGCCGAGGCACGGCACGGGACGACGCGGACCTGACCGACAAGATCCGAAAGAGACGATCTGGCCGCGTGCGAGGGTGGGGGTGGCCCACGACCTTGCCCATGAAGTCGACCGGGAGAGCAGGTGGCGGTCGCTTTGGAAAGGCTGAAGGAACTGCTGGGCGAGCCGACCTGTTGGGGCTGGGCACCCTCAGGGCGCTGGGGGCGGTCGAAGTACTCGGCGCGACCGGACCGATCCTGCCTCCGCCGGCCTTGGAGCTGTTCGCGACCGCAGTCGTCTGAGGGTCGGGCAGCCGGTGGGGCGAGCCCGACCGCTGGTGGGGCCGGCCTGGAGGCTGTACCGGGACCCGTACATCCTGGCCGTGCCGGGCGCGGGCGTACCGCCTGACGGCCCGCGGGGACGTCGCAGGGGCCGGACCCGGCGGGTCCGGCCCCTGTGGCCGTGTGTGGAGCGTCAGTTCTTGACGGGCTCCATGCAGAGGACGAACTTGTCCGTCTCGAGCTGCTGCGCGAGAGCGACCTCGGCCACGCCCTCGCACTTGTCGATGTCGAAGGTGTTGTCTACGACCTTGACGACCTTGTAGAGGTCGGCCACCTTCTCGGTGCAGCCCTTGCTCTCGACCTTGGGGTCGTTCTCCGGGCCGGTGACGACGACGCAGTCGCCGGCCTCCGCGTGCACCGGGGCCTCGCCCGTCAGGTGGGGAAGGCCCAGGCGCCAGAACAGTGCGACCGCGATCACCACGACGACGCCGAGGATCTTCCTCCCCAGGCCGTTCTTCTTCTTCGCGGGCTCGGACGGCGCGACGGGGGCGTCGAACGGGCCGGGGGCGGCGGGCTGCTCGGGGGTCTGCGGCGCGGGAGGCGTGGCCATGGAGGATTCCTTGGGGACGTGTACACGATCGAACGCGCGTACGTTACCGGCTCCTGGAACCACAAAAGGGACTCCCCCCTTCCGTTTCCCGATCAGATACCGAGTCGTGATCCTGTCGACCCGTCAGGGCCGCGCCGCCGGATCCCGGCCGCCCACCGGCGGGCCCCGGGCCCCGAGGCCGGCGTCGAGGACTCCTACCGGGCGTGGCCGAGGAGCCGGCCCCAGCGCGGTTCAGCGGTGGTTGCGCAGAATCGCGCTCGCGAGGGGGCGGGTTGTTACGGCCAGCCCTGCTTCACCTTGGCGGGTGCGGTGTTCCAGCTCTTGGGTATGAAGGTGATGACGTAGGTTCCGCGGTCGAAGTCCGTGTATCCGGAGGACCAGTTGCGGAACTTGCTCTCATATACCTGCATGGGCCCCATACCGCCTTCCGGCGAGTGGTAGTGGTTGGCATGGGTCCATATGGTGTTTTCAGGGTTTGTTTCTTTCTGGTCCCCGAACCAGCCGTAGTCGAAGTTGACATAGCTTTCGCCGGGCTTGGCGGGGCTGCGTGAGGTGTTCCGGTCCTTCGACATGTCGACGAGGCCTGTGTTCTGGTTGGGGCGGAAGGCGTCGGGGTCCCCGTACTTCCGCTTGTCGGAGGAGCTCCGGGGGTCCTGCCCGCTCCAGAAGTGCTTCGAGTAGATGACCGCCTTCATCTTGGACGGGTCGTGGTTGCCCCCGTTCCTGTCCTTGAAGGACGGGGTGTTCCTCAGGGCCGAGTAGAAGTTCGAACGGCTGTCTTCGGCAGCGAGAGCGTCGTCGTTCTTTGCGAGCTCCGCCTTGAGGCTGCTCAGATAGGTGCTCTCGTCATGGGCGCTTTCCAGGGCCTTGTTCATGACGGATGCCACATCTCGAGCCCGGTTGAACCCCTTTGTCTCGTCAAAGCTTTGCTTGGCTATGCGCCCCTCGAACTCCGCCCGCGTCTCGCCCGGCCGGGGGCTGGTGTTCACCAGAGCGTTCCGGTGCTTCTCCTCGTCGAAGGACGCAAAGGCCAGTTTGTTCGTCGGATAGGGACCTGAATTGACCCAGGTGACGCCGACGCACCCGTAGGACAGCTGCTCCCGCTGCTGTTCGGTCATCTGCTGCACTCGTCCGTCGCGGTGGCTGTATGCCTGCTGCCACTTGCGTATGTAGTTGCTGATCCCCGTGGTGGCCCTGTCTCCATGGGCCCGGTATGCGTCGGGCATGCGGTCCAGCGGCTCGGCAGGCGGCGTCACCCTGTCGCCGGCCGCGGCGGAGGCCCGGAGGGACTCGGTGGCGTTCGGCAGGTCCCCGCCGGGGGTCCTGCCCGGCCGCCCCAGGTCCAGGGCCTCTTCGTTCAGCGCGTTGATGAACCTGACGTCATCCGCTGTCAGGCCGTTGCTGTCGGCATAGGAACCCTTCCCGTCGCCGGTACCGCCGGCTGCCTGACTGACGGAAGGCGCGAGACCAGCGGTGCACAGCACGATGCCCACTGTGGTGAGGGCGAGGAACCCTGAACGTTTGTACATGAAAGCCTGGAATTCCTTTCATTGAAAAGTGACATGAGAGAGCGCGAAGCATCTGCGCAGCAGCAGAAAAGAGCTGCCGAAGCCGGCATGCTCCTGACTCCCGCTTTTGCCTCGACGAGTCCGGGAGCGGCAAGAGACCGGCACCGGCCGGGATTTCGCTGCTCCTGCTCCGGCTCCCGAATGGATAGTCAGGTCGTACGAGAAGTGATCATGTCCCGGCGCCGATTCCTCGACAACACTGCGCCTCCACATTCGGCCAGCAGGCCAATGGGGTGGTATTCGGTCATGCGGACCGGACCTGCCTGTGCCGGTACATGCAGCGGCAGCGTTCTCCTGACCCCTGTCGCACGATCCGTGGCGCGACCGGAGCCGGCCGCCTCGAAAGCCCCGCGGAATGGCCTGTGGCGGCGCTGTCAGCCGCGCCGGGAATGGCGGGCGCAGGGCGGCGATAGGGGCGCGGGAGCTCCGGCCGACGCGTGCGGAACTCCGGAATGACGCGGCCCTGCCCGCCGGGAGGACCGCAAGGTCTTCGCCACTCTCCCTTGCGATCCTCGGCCGGCTCACTGCCGGCCCAGCTCTGTCATGAGCCGTCGTCTTCCGCAGAACGGCCGGTAAAGCCCTCTCCGTGCTCAGTTCCCGGCGAGGCCGCCGGCGGCGGCGTGCGCGGTGTCCCGGGAAGCCGGTGTGGGCTTCTGCGTGAGGGGTCAGCCGATACGGACGGTGATCGCGGGGAGGGGGATGTCGGAAAGGTTCACTTGCAGCCCGGTCAGGGCCAGGTAGGTCTGCGAGTCGGTCAGGGCGGAGTCGGTGGACGGCGCCTGGGACTTGCCGCGCGTACTCACCAGCAGGTACCAGCCCCCGCGCTTGTAGCTGCGGGAGGCATCGGGGTGGTCGCCCTTCGGGTTCCGGTTCAGCGTCCAGCCCTGGCGCTCCAGGTCCGCGCAGACCGCGTCCACCTCCGACTGCGCGGCATTCTTCTCACGGACGGCCGTCCAGCCCGTCCTCTTCGAGTCGGCGCCGGCCGCGACGGTCGGGCGGCCCTGCGCCGGGTCGAGGCCCGCCGCGCCGACCGCGGTCCGGATCACCTCGTCCACGGCGTCCCGGGTGAGGGGCGGTGACGTGGGCTCCGGTGCGGGCTCCGCCGCGGACAAGGACGGCGTCGGCGCGGGCGCGGGAGCGCCCAGGTGGATGCGCCCGTCGTCGTTTATCTGAACGTGGTCCGGCGCGACCACGGCGGCCAGACTCACGATCAAGGTCGCGGCCAGCCCGATCCACACCCTCTTCAACAGCGCGTTCAACGTGAAACTCCCCCCGAGTGATCAATCAGAGGGAGTTTCACACATCCTGCCCGACGCCCGGCAGCCCCGACCTGTTCCTGAGCCGCGCCGCGGGGCACTGCGTCCGCCACGGCGTCCCGGACGACGAGTCGCCATCGAGGACCAGGACGCCGGACAACCGACCGGGCCGCCGCACCCTTTACGTGCCCCCTGCCGTCGCGGTTACCTGGAGCGTCGCACACGTACGAGCCACGGGGGCGGGCATGGCGGGCCGGCACGGGGGATGGGTACGCGGGCTCTGGCGGACCGCAGTGGCGCTGGCCGCACCGCCGCTGGCCGCGGCCCTGGCGTTCGGGGTGGCGTGGGAGTCGGCGTACGGGTCGCTGGGCGACTGGGGATTCTTCCTCGGCGGGCTGCTGCTCCCACTGGTCCTGCTCGGCTGGCACGCCGCCCTCGCAGCGCGGCGAGGGGCCTCGCTCATCGCGCTGTCCGCTCTCCCTGCCGGTCTCGGAGCCGTCCTGGCACTCGCGTCCGTGGGGCACAGCGCGCTGGAGGACCGGGGCGTCGAGATCAGCTGCCTGGTGCTCAAGGTCACCGAGCACACCGAGACGGAATCCTCAATGGACGCCGAGGGACACTGGACCTCCACGACCCGGACCTCGTACGACCACCGCCTGGACTGCCCCGCGGGTGGCCCGGAACACCTGGACACCCCCTCGCGGCTCGCGAAGGAGGGCGAGTCGCTGGCGGTGGTGCACGACCCGCAGGGCAAGGTCTCCCCGCGGGCCGCCGGGGACGTCCACGGCCGGGGTCTGCGCATCGCAGCCGAGGTGGCGGTCGGGGTGGCGGTGCTCCTGGGGCTGGCGGGCGGAATCAAGGAGGCGTACCGGAAGCGGCGCCGGAGGCCGCGGAGGCCGGCCGGGTGGTGAGACGCCCGTCCGGGGGGCGGCACCCTCCAGGCGTTCCGCCACACCCGCCCACGGCGCCTTCGACCTCGCCGTACGTGGTGGGCACGAGCGGGGCGGGGCGGGCACACCGTCGGGGTGGTGACGTAAGCGAACCCTGAGCCCTGGCCGGACGCGTGACGAGACGTGAGCGGGATCGACCTGTGATTCCCGCACCCGGGTGCACCCTGTACGGTCAGGCCTCGGTCCGGCGGCGCGGTCGCTCGGTGGCGGCGTTGCCGATGCTCCGGTCCGGGCGGCGGGCGCGAGCGGGTACGGCACCTCGTACCCCTTCCAGGCGCCGGACGGCGCCGGACGGCGGCGGCGGGTCGGCGCTGGGGCGGTAGCCGGGAAAGGACCCGCGGCCACGGGCGGAAAGCGCGCTGCTGCATCTTCTGCAGGCGGGTCGAGCCCGCCGTCCGCGCGCGGACGTTCCCGCGGCGGTCCGAGCGCAAAGGGTCCGCCTCCCGAAGGACGCCTCCTCACTCGTCATGAGAACACGTCGGAAGGCGGACTCGTGTTCCCGCCCCTCCCGGGATTCCTGCCCCGAACGTGCTCACGGGGAGGGGACGGCGTCCTTCGGGGAGGTGTGCCAGTTGGTGACGATCGGCTTGTCGACGGTGATGGTGCCGACGGGCAGGGAGACCGGATCGGGGTCGCCGTTTCCGATGGCGACGATGATGCTGTCCAGTTCCTTGCCGCCGTTCGCGCCGGTGGTCTTCGGGTTCACCCCTGCGTACGCGGTGGTGTTCCCGGAAAGTGTGATCTGTGTGCCGGTGGACTGCTCGGCGGGGCCGGCCTCCGTGCCGTCGGATCCGAACGCAACGGTCGGATGAACGGCGGGCAGGGTACAAGTGATGCCCGGCTTCGCCTTCGCGGCGACCAGAATGTATCCGCCGGCCTGGGTCT
This sequence comes from Streptomyces sp. NPDC054932, assembly GCF_053610205.1. Taxonomy (NCBI): domain Bacteria; kingdom Bacillati; phylum Actinomycetota; class Actinomycetes; order Kitasatosporales; family Streptomycetaceae; genus Streptomyces; species Streptomyces sp. NPDC054932. Next base: position 27,143 of record NZ_JBSGXU010000060.1, read on the forward strand.
CGGACTTGGTGCTCCAGGAGATGTCGTTGGCGCCGCAGACCTGCCCGACCTGCTTCTGCCCGCCGCCGGCGCCGCCGTTCTTGTTGTCCTTGCCCGTGCCCCCGGAGGCCCCGGCGGTGGCCGCGGGTGAGGCGGACGGCGTGGCAGCGCCCGCAGCCGCAGTGGCGGAGCCAGAGGCAGAGGCGGAGGCAGAGGTCTGGGGGGCGCCGGCATCCGCGCCCGCGTCGCCGTCCTGGCAGGCCGTCAGGAGCATTGCTCCGCCCACGAGAACCGTAGTGACGAGGGAGGCCTTACGGCGGTTGCCAGACATGAGATGAATCCCCTTTTGCGGTCGTTGGTCGCGGCCGGGGTGGTCCGACCCGGCGCTGCATGATGACTATGCGGGGACTGCGGGCCGGCTCAGGGCGATGTACTCGTTCCCGGACAACGCTGTCGCAGACCGGTGACATGATCGCGACGAACGGTGCCAGAGCGCGGCCGACGAGGGTCAGGGCCTCGCGTTCCCGGTCGGTGATGCCGTCGCCCACCGCCCAGCGGGCCCGGGCAGCGGCCGCAGGTGCGGGAGCGGCGGTGGCCGCCGGGGCGGGCGCGGCCGAGGCAGTCACCGCCCGGGCGCCGGCCGGGGCGGGGGCCTTGGCGGCCGCGGTGACGGCGGCGACGGCCTGGTCCACGCCGACCCCGGCGTGGTGGGCGTCGGTGACGATTCGGGCGACGTCGATCCCGGCGGCGTCAAGGCGGCCCATCGCGGCCGCGATGTCCGGCCACGCCGGGGACGCCAGGATCGCGTCGCGCACCAGGCCCTCGGACATCACCGTCTTCCTCCAAAAGGCGGGCGGGGCGGGCCTGGAAAACACCGAGGACCTCGACCTCGCCAACGTCCACGGTGCAGAGCAGACCCTGGTAGAGGTGGCGGTACGGCTCCGAACGGAGCAGAAGACGATCCCGGTCGGGGTGGCGGTCAGGGCACGGGCACAGCGGAGCGGGCCGCTGCCGAGTCGGCTACGGCCCCGCCCGCGGTCGGCAGCGCCACGGGACTGGGAGCAGCCCGTCCGAAGGCGGGCTCCCCGCATCCGAAGGCGGCTCCCCGCAGTGGCCATTGCACCCCTCTTCCGGGTGAGGCCCACCGTTGATGCGCTGAACGGGTGTGAGCCGCACCAGGACAGCGTGCTCGCGTCCGGGTGCGGCGCTGCCAGGGCGTTCCCAGGCGGCGGGGTTCAGAAGGAGCAGACCACTCGTCGCTTTTCGCGTGGAAGGTCCCGCCCCCCGTCGGCCGACGGCCGTACTCCGTCTTCCCCGGCGCGCACGCCGGCCCGTCTGTGACGGTGTCGCTGACGGCGCCGGCCGCCCGGTGTGTCCCTCGACCCCGGCAGGCTCCGGCGCTGTTCAATCGAGGCATGACCAAGCGCGACGACTCCGCTCTGTTCGGCAACCGATTCCTGACGGTGCCCGCCCCCTCGGAGACCTTCCCCGAGGAAGGCATGGCCGCGACGGACGCGATGAGGCTCGTGGATGTGGATCTCGCCATGGAGGGCGACCCGCAGCGCAACCTCGCCACGTTTGTCACCACGTGGATGGAGCCGGAGGCCCAACGGCTGATCGCCGAGAACCTTCACCGCAATTTCATCGACCATGCCGAGTACCCCATTTCCGCCGAGATCGAGCAGCGCTGCGTGCGCATGCTCGCGGACCTCTTCCACGCGCCCGGCAGGACGACCGGATGTCGGACCCAGGGCTCGTCCGAGGCGATCATGCTCGGCGCGCTGTCGTTGAAGTGGAAGTGGCGCGAGCGCCGCCAGGCAGCCGGCCTTTCGACCGACCGGCCCAACCTGGTTTTCGGGGGTGACGTCCACGTCGTGTGGGAGAAGTTCTGCCGCTACTTCGACGTCGAGCCGCGGATCGTGCCGCTCGCCGAGGACAAGTACACGATCGGCCCGGAGGACGTGGAGCCCCACCTCGACGAGAACACGATCGGCGTCGTCGCCGTCCTCGGCACCACGTTCACCGGCCACAAGGACGATGTCGTCGGGATCGACAAGCTCCTGCGGGACGTTCGCAAGAAGCGGGACCTCGATATTCCGATCCATGTCGACGGCGCCAGCGGCGCATTTGTCTGGCCCTTCCTCTACCCGGACTCGAAATGGGACTTCCGGCTTGAGCAGGTCCGTTCGATCAACGTCTCGGGACACAAATACGGACTGGTCTACCCCGGCATCGGATGGCTGGTCTTCCGCGAAGAGGCCGACCTCGCCAAGGACCTCGTCTTCTACGAGAACTACCTGGGCAAGACCGACGCGACGTTCACGCTGAACTTCTCCACCGGTGCGTCGATGGTGCTCGCGCAGTACTACAACTTCGTGCGGCTCGGCCGCCAGGGCTACACCTACGTCATGAAGGCGATGCAGGAGAACGCCCGCGCACTGGCGGACAACCTGCGCAGCAGCGGCCGCTTCGAAGTGATCGGCAGCGACCTTGAGCAGCTGCCGCTGGTCGCTTTCCGTCTCGCCGGCAAGCACGCTTACGACGAGTCCGACATCGCCTGGCAGCTCTCGGCCGAGCGGGGCTGGATGGTGCCGGCATACACCCTCCCGCCCAACGCGGAACGGGTGAAGATCCTGCGCGCCCTGGTCAAGGAGACCCTGAGCCGCGAACAGGTCGACCGCCTGACCCAGGACATCGCCGACGCATGTCGCACGCTGGACGACAAGGGAGCGACCCACAGCATCGAGCGGACCCAGGTCAAGCGCGGTACCGGCTACTGACGCACTGTGACGAAATGGTCTTCCGAGCGACCGGCAATCGACGACCCCTGCCGTTACCTGTCCTGCGCGGTCAGGAGCAGGACCAAGGCCTTGGACGAGTGGTCCCGAGCACCGTGGCCACCGCTTCGGCGGACATGCCGTCGTCACACAGCGCGCCGGCCGCCGCCCGGCCCAACCGGGCGGCGATCCGCTCCAGCACAACGGCGGCGCGCAGCGGGGTCCCCTGCCTCGCTTCCAGGGGGCTTCTGCGGCACGTGGCGGCATGCGCCGCTGGTCACCCCCGGATCAGTCACACCTACTGTGACCGTGCCCTCCAGGTGGCCCGTTCAGCCAGGTATGCACTCAACGGGAAGCGCCCCGGGCCGCCTCCCTCTTAGGGCCCGTCTTGTCGATCAGGTCGGTCGGCCCAGGTTGTCCGGTGCGGTGCATCGCAAGGCGGAGAAACGCAGCTCGTACTTGGCCGTACTCGCGCATTTCGACAACGCGGCGAGGTGCCGTGCCGGGCAAGCCGGGTCCGGCCTGATCGGCAAGACGGGCCTAGCGGCCAACGGTGCTCCAGTCGGCAGGGGCGGGCGGCACCGAGCGCCCGGCGACGTGATCGCGGAGGCGCCGGGTGAGTTCCGGCAGGTCGGAGGCCGGGAAGCTCACCTGGAGCAGATGGATCCCGAACTGCGACGGGAGGTCCTCCTCGAACATCGCCGCGTCCATCGGCTTGATCTTCACGTCCCACGCGCCGGGCGCTGCCCAGTGCGTCATCCGCACGTAGAACGCGTCCCGCGGGCCGGCATTCGCAACGGCCGAGAGGAAGGCCAGTCCGCTCTCGACGGGGAAGTCGATGAGCATCCAGCCCCGTCGGGACTCGACCCATTCCGCCATATGCGGCAGTTTCTCCGGCCAGGCCACGTTGCTTTCCGCGATGTCCTGGCAGGAGGTGAAGGTGTCGAATCCGCACTCCCAGATCGCCTGGATCGCGGGTGCGAGCTCTTCGTCGATCTGGGCGCTGCAGCTGCCCCACCGGACGAGAACGGTGGGGTGCGTACCTTCGTAAGACGTCATCGCAGGAGCATAGGAGCCCACTACGACATCGAAGCGTCGGGGCCCCCGAACCGTACGGCACGCTCACCCCGGGCCAAGCAGAAGGTTCGGACCACGCCGAATGCCGCGCTAATCACAGGTGTGGAACGTGCACAAGCGCAGCTCGACGACCTCTGGTAGCTGCAGGATCTGCTCCTTGAGCCTGTCCTGGCTCTGCCCTTCCGCGAAGGTGTCGGGCATCTTCACGTCGAGTACGAACTGACCAGGCCTGCGCTCATAGACCGAGACCCGCGTGGCGCCGAAGTCTCGCAGCCGTTCCCTGCGCTGATGGAAGTCCCTGTTGAAGTTCCGATCGTGAACCCGGGTGCTGATGTCGAGTGTCGCGCTGAACCACGGTGGCGGTTCGTTCTCCGGGTCCGGCGGCTGGAGGTAGAACGCTGCCACGACCGTCGCAGCCACGAGGGGAGCGGCCACCGCCAGCCATGCGTCCGGGCGGTTGCCGGGCGCCGCGAAGGCTGCGACGAGCAGCAACAGGGCCGCCGGGATGAACAGGATCATGCCGATGACGGCGCCGATCATCGCCCAGGCCAGCAGGCCCATCCCGACGACGAGACAGGCTCGGGCGAACAGCTTCGGCCGGTCCCGCATCAGGAGCGGGACTGCGACCGCAGCAGCGCTGATGATGAACAACGCGGCCAGGTAGGGGCCGATCACGAGCCCGAAGGCCGCCACCATGCCTGCCACCACGACCGCCGCCAACGCCCACCCCCATTGCCGGGCGGACACCCTCTGAGCTTCCCCCACCACAAACCCTCCACCTGAACGCGTTCAATTGAACGTGTTCAAGGTATGCGTGGCCAGGGTGGCCTGGCAAGGGGTGACCGAGCGCCGCAGTCAGGGGCCCTGGGTCTCGTGCTCCGGTCCGGGGCGGCCCTACAGCGAGGCCACAGGCCAGTGACCTGGAACTGTTTCCTGAGGAGTGCGGTGTGGAGGACATCTCGGTGGCCGGCGCGGCGGTGGAGGGACTTGACGAGTTCCGGGAGGAGCCGACCGGTCACTGCTCCCGGATGTTGGGCACCTATGCCGAGGCCGAGGACGCTGTGCAGGAGACGCCGGTCCGGGCATGGCGGAGCGTCGACCGCTTCGAGGGGCGGGCCGCACTGATTCCGCGGGGCGCCCTGGGCTTTTCGGCTCGCGAGGTCGCCGACCTGCAGGGCTCCACCGTCGCGTCGGCCAACATGGCCTTGCAAAGGGGCAAGCGCCACACGGGCCGACCGTTGCCCGGCAGCGGACGTCCCGGCCGCCCGGCCCTGCGACCACAGGGTCCGTCAACTGCTGGCCCAGCGATACGCCACGGCTTTCTCCGATCGACGCCTGGTCGTCTCCACTCCCCCGGCGGCCCGGGCGCCGTCATCGGTCACCCCGCAGCCGCAGCCCGTCCCCGCCGAACCGGGGCACTTCATCGACGGTCGCGTCCAGGCGCACGTACCGGATCGGGCGCCGGCCCCAAGATCTGTGCCAGAAGCGAGCTTTGGCAGCCCTGAGGTACTTACCAGGGCAGCATCGGGGTGCTCCTGGTGAAAGTCGTGGTCATGCCGCAGATATCCAAGGTCGATTGGTGCGCGGCGATCCGGCGTGATCACCGCGCGGGCATGAGCTGAGAGCGCCGCCAAGGCCCGCCGAGCGCCCGAGGCGCGACTCGACTGCCCGCCTCAGGGCTGGCGCCGAGAGGCAAACAGCCGGCCGGGGGCAGCCCTGAGGGGCCGGCTCATTTTCGCCAGAAGAGGTGGTGCATCACCCCGCTCTGGCTCGGAACGACCTCCAGGTGGAACCGGTCGAGCAGCTCATCCGGTGACTCCCAGAGTCGTACCCCGGACCCGAGCTTCACCGGTGAGACCGCCACGTGCAGGGTGTCGACGAGGTCGGCGTCGAGGAACTGCCGGATGGTGGTGGCCCCGCCGCCGAGTCGGACGTCCTTGCCCTGCGCCGCTTCCCGCGCCAGTTCGAGGACTGTGGCAGGGTCGCCGTCGACGAAATGGAACGTGGTGTCGGAGAGCGTGAACGAAGGGCGCTTGTGGTGAGTCAGGACGAATACCGGGGTGTGGAACGGGGGCTCGTCACCCCACCAGCCCTGCCACTCATGGTTGCGCCAGGGCCCTCGCTGGGGCCCGAACTTGTTGCGGCCCATGATCTCGGCGCCGATGTTGCGGGCGTAGTCCCGCGTGAGGTAATCGTCGAGGCCCCGGCTCCCCCCGGGGTCGGTGCGCATGGGCCAGCTCGCGGTCGCGCCGGCCCAGGAGAACAGCCTCTCTGGATCGACATGTCCGAATGGCCTCTCGAGGGTCTGGTCCTCGCCGGCGCCGATCCCGTCACTCGAGACGTTGAAGTTCTGGACTCTCAGCAGCTGAGCCACGTGCTCCTCCTGTGTGGTCGGTCAACGATGATGAGACTTGCCGGACCAGGAAAACTCATCGCTGCCTCCGCGACCGGCCTTGAACTGGACTGCCCAATGTCCCTACCTACGAGGTTTGCGGGTTCCTGTCGCGAGAAGGGCGTCCGACACTGCGGAGCCTTTCACTTTCTGCTCGGTCATCGAGTGAGGACGGCAGGGCGTACGCGGTCTCACTAGAACCTGACTCCTCGTATTCGAACATCGAGGCAAACTCTGCTCCGGCCGGATCCGAGGAAGCAGCTGCCGCCGAGGCGGTGACGTGACCGTCCGGCTCGCGGGCGCCTGGCGTCGAGGGCGCCCACGAGAAGGGCGGGGTGGAGGGTCGGATCGGCTGCTTCCGCCGCAACCACGTGACCGCGGTGCCCGAGGTCGACTCGCTGGCCGAGCTGAACGAACTGGTCGACCAGTGGGACCTTCATGACCGGCGGCGCCGGATCGGTTCGCGGCCGCGGCCGCGGACCATCGACGAGTACTTCGAGGTCTAGCGGCCGCTGCTGATGCCACTGCCGGAGGACCCTTCGAACGGGCCGGCTCTCCGCGGCAGTCAAGGCGCAGAACGGATCCGGGATCGCCGGGGGCCTGCGGCTCGTGATTGATATTGCTCGCGCAAAAGACCGTTCATGCAGGATCAGAGCGTCCAGGAACGGCCTGGAACGTTCCCGCCACGGTGAACGCGTTGGCGATCGGCTCGATGAGCGAGGTGAAGCGGCGGGCACCCGCGGTGCCGATCGGCGCCCACAGCGCGGCGCAGTGCTCGTCCGTTTCCACTTCGATGCGCTCGCGTGCCGCACTGCCGGCGTCGGTCACCACGCCGTGGGAGTCGAGCCAGCCGCGCGCGACGAGGCGTGAAGTCGCTGCGCTCCACTCCTCGTCGTCCCACTGACGGGTCGCTCGCGCGAGAGCCGTCGGGAGGCGGCCGGTTGCGGTGTGCAGAACGAGGCAGTCGCAGGGCCCGAGGCCGTTGTCGGCGAGTACGACGAGATGGGCGTCGCCGCGCCACTCGCGCGCCACCGTGATCTGCTGCCACAGTGCGACAAGAGGATCGGATGGAAGCGCGACCGAGGCGTTCGCGGCGGCCAGCACCTTGCCGGCGTAGTCGGCACCGGCGACGACCGGGTCGATCAGCAAGCGCGCCTCGGCAAGATGGTCGTCCGTGAGATGTACGTTGACGCGCCGCATCGCCCGACCGGCGGCCAGGAAACGGGCGGCCTGCCACCGCTCAGGCGGCGCGGCGTCCCACACGCCCGCCATGGCCCGCACTGCCCGCGGGCTGAAGTTGTAGAAGGCCGCGAGCGTGACTTGCCACGGAACCGCGCCCATCGCGGCCGACCGGAAGGCCAGATATGCCGGCCCGCGGTCGGTCACGCCGAGTGCGGCGGCCTCCTCGGCGCTCTCGGGGGCAAGGTAGATGAACAGGTGGGCGGCGCTGACGGCGCGGCTGACGTCACGGACGGCGTTCAGGTCCATCGGGCCGTCGTCGAGGAGGGCGGAGTCGGGAAGGTCGTCGAGGTGCATGGCGGTGGTGTCTCCGGGGAGTCGGGCGTCGCTGTCAGGCGGATGTTTCGGCAGTGGCGATCAACACGGCGCGACCGAGGGTGTGACCGGCCACGTTGTGGCGTTGGCCGGGACGCCCGTGGCAAGGATGCCGACGGCGTGCACCACGACGAAGTGACGGTGCGGGTCGTGTCCGGCCTGCGGGGCGGCGCCGGTGCAGTGGGCCACGCGGGCGTCATTGGGCAACTGGTAGGCGCCCGCGGGCAGTTGTGAGCCGGTGCCGTCGCCGGCGCTCTCGGGGAGCTCGGTGACGGTGGCGGGGATACCGGCGACCGCCCAGTGCCAGAACCCAAACCCGGACCCGGTGACGGCGTAGCCCTGGGTGCTGTCCGGGCGCCGCCGAAAGGGTCGTTGGCAGCCACGGCGGTCGTTCCTTTCTGGACGAGGTCGTTCTCACCAGCTACTGAATCGACAGTAACACGGATAATCGATTATCTAGTGGATCGTCTAGGATGGGCTCATGACTCAGACGGCGCACTCCTCCACCCCGCCGGGGAAGCAGATGCTTTCCGAGCAGGTCTACGCACACCTGCGAGACGCGATCATGCGCGGGGACCACTTGCCCGGCGCCCCCCTCAAGCCGCAGGATCTTGCCAAGGAGCAGGGCGTGAGCCTGGCCGTGGTGCGCGAGGCGCTCGTGCGGGTGGTCGGCGAGGGGCTCGCCGACCGGCTGCCCAACCGCGGTTTCGCGGTCCCGTCCTTCTCCGACCGCCGCTGGCAGGAGATCGCGGAAGCCCGCCGGACCGTCGAACCGGCCGTACTGCGCATGTCCATCGAACGCGGCGACATCGACTGGGAGGCCCGTGTGCGGGCCGCCCACCATCGTCTGGTGCGCACTCCGGCGTACGTGCCGCAGGAGAGCGAGTACTACACAACCGCTTGGGCCGAGGCTCACAGGGCCTTCCACCGCACCTTGCTGGAGGGGTGTGACAACAGCGCGCTGCTGGAGACCTTCGACCGGTTGTGGACCGCGAGTGAGCTGGCCCGCCGTTGGTCGGCGCACCGCAACCCCGACCGGGACGGCGCCATGGAACATCGCAGGCTGGAGGAGGCGGCGCTGGCCCGCGACGCCGACACCGCAGCCGCGCTCCTGGTCCAGCACCTCACCTTGACCGCGGCTGCTCTGACCGACGATTCAGGCCTCTGAGGAGGATCGGGTCCTCTGGGCGCCGCAGCCCGGGAGGCCGCCGGAGCGGACGGGGACGGGGACTGTGTCTCGTCCGCTGAAGGTGCCGACCGCGGCCGCCGCCGTGAGCGCCGCAGCACCACTGGCTCGCGCATGGTGCCGGCCGGACGGCCTCCATGCCGGCTTCGCCGCCGGGCCCCGGAGCTGTCGGGCCCCGGGAGAGGCCCGGCTCCAGGCGGGTCGGGGCCGGTCGGTCAGGCGGTGCCGGACGCCAGTCCGGCGCGGTGGGCCAGGACGACCGCCTGGACCCGGTCGCGCAGGCCGAGTTTGGCCAGGATCCGTGAGACGTAGGTCTTGACGGTCTCCGGGGCGATGAAGAGGGCTTCGGCGATCTCCGCGTTCGACAGGCCCTCGGCCACCTGCCGGAACACCTCCAACTCGCGCGGTGTCAGTGCCTTGACGGCCTTCTCGCGTTCGGGGTCGGTGGGGCGGATGTGCTCGGCGAAATGGCCGATGAGGTGGCGGGTGACCGCGGGCGCGAGCAGGGCCTCGCCCCGGGCCACCGTCCGGATCCCGTTGACCAGCTCGGCCGTGGGTGCGTCCTTGAGGAGGAAGCCGCTCGCTCCGGCCCTGAGGGCGTCGTACACGTACGCGTCGACGTTGAAGGTGGTGACGACCAGGACCTTCGGCGGGTCCTCGGCATCGGGTCCGGCCAGTTGCGAGGTGGCCCGGATGCCGTCGAGCAGGGGCATCCGGATGTCCATCACGACCACGTCGGGACGCAGCCGCCGCGCGGCCTGGACCGCCTCGTGCCCGTTCTCGGCCTCGCCGACGACCTCCATGTCGGGCTGCGCGGAGAAGATGGTCACATAGCCTGTGCGCACCAGTGCCTGGTCGTCGCAGACGAGTACGCGGATCGGCGGCGGCGCGTCGCTCTGGCTCACGGGGCTACTCCTGCAAGGGTTTGGTGGGAATCGTGGCGCGGACCTCGAATCCGCCCTCGGGCCGGGGTCCGGCCTCCAGTTGACCATCGAGCATCCGCACCCGGGCGCGCAGCCCGGCAAGACCTCGCCCGCCGTGCGGTCCCGGCCCGTCCGGTCCCGGCCCGTGCGGTACTGCTGCGGCCTGCGGGGAGCCGGCAGATCCGTCGGTGATCGCCGTGATCTCGATGCGTTCCCCGCCGTGGTGGACCAAGACCCGTGTCGGCTGCCCGGCCGCGTACTTCATCGCGTTGGTGAGCGCCTCCTGCACCACACGGTAGGCGGCCAGTTCCACGTCCACCGGCTGCGGCCGCCGCTCGCCCTGCTCGCTGAACTCGACCGGCTGGCCGGATCTGCGGGCCCCTTCGACGAGGTCCGTCACCCGCCCCAGCGTCGGGGCCCGCTCCGCACGCGCCGCCTCTCCGGCCGCGCTCTCGCCGGTCGCCTCCAGCACGCCGAGCAGATACCTCAGCTCCCTCAGCGCCCGCCGCCCGGTGTCGCTGACGGCAACCAGCCCCTCTCCGGCCCGCTCCGGCGCGGAAGTGATCAGGAACTGTGCCGCGTCGGCCTGGACCACCATGGCCGTCACGTGGTGGGTGACCACGTCGTGCAACTCGCGGGCGATCCGGGCCCGCTCGGCCGCCGTGGCCACCTCGGCGGCCAGCCGCCGCCGCTCCGCCTCCTGCGCCCTGCGCACGCGCACGCTGCTCCCCACCAGCCAGATCGCGGCCAGAGTCAGATAGAAGGCGGAGTAGTCCGCGACGCCCAGCGGTGAGCCGAGACGGTTCAGGACGTAGGCCAGGGCGATGTAGCCCGCACTCGCTGCGGCCGCCGTGCTCCGGCGGAGGCGGACCTGATGGGACCCGGCCGAGTACAGCGCGATGTACAGACCCACGCTGCCGAACGTCGTCGCGAAGCCCAGCGCCTGGTGCGCGGCGAACGCAGCGGCGACGACGGCCAGACAGGCGGCGGGCCACCGGCGCCGGGCCGCCAGCGGCAGGGTCTGGGCCAGGGTCAGCACGACGCTCAGTACGCTCGCCGGCCGCTCGGGCAGATCGCCGATCTGCGCGCCGATGTTCGACAGGGTCGGCGCGAAGGCGAGCAGCGCGAGCACCAGGGCCAGCACACGGTCCTGGAAGGAGGCGCCCTCTTCCCTCCACCGGTTGAGCGGCGCCCGGAGCCATGAGAGGCCCGAAGCCTCCTGACGGTACGTCACTTCCGTATCCTCCGGTCGGTCTGTGTCAGTGCCGGGCCCGCCGCCGGGGCAGCAGGTTGCCGCCCCGGCGGGCGAGGACGAACATCGGGACGGTGATCAGCACGCTGAGGAGGATGGGCACGACCGATGCCTCCAGGCCGAAGATACCGCCGGTCAGCAGCGACGAGCCGTGGGCCTCCACCGTGAACAGGCCGTCGGGGGTGTGCCCGGAGACCGGAACACCGGCCAGCTGCTGAACGGTGTTCCAGGCGAAGTGCAGGCCCGCCACGAACCAGATGCTGCGCCGCCACATGTACGCGGCGCCGAGCATCACACCCGCCTGCAGAGCGATCGCCAGCGCGCTCCACAGGCCGGCTCCCGCCCCGCCCAGATGGGCGGCACCGAAGAACACCGCGGTCACCGCGATGGCGATCCGGCTGCCCCACCGCTGCTCCAGGCCCTGCAGGAACAGACCGCGGAACATCAGCTCCTCGGTGACTGCAGTACCGATCTGCACCATGACCGCGGACCCGACGACCGGAAGCAGGCTCTTCCCGGCCCAGGAGAAGGAATAGCCCCCGAACAACGAGATCAGCAGCAGGGACACGAGGATGAAGCCCAGACCGATCGCACCGCCGAGCAGCGCCTCGCGCAGCGCGCCGGGCCGGGCGATCTCCGGCGTGGCACGCCCCGCGAGCCGGCGCATCACCAGCGCGTACACGGCCACCGCGGCGGCCGCACCCAGCACCGGCACCGGACCGGGCCCCGTCGCGGTCACACTCGCGACCAGCCCGACCCCGACCAGCCCGGTCACCGTCCAGCCGAGCGGGGAGCGCAGGATCCTGCCGAAACGGCCGCCCCGACCAACCGGCTCGGTGTCCGGACCGGGGTCCGCTTCGTGCTTCGCAGTGGATGTCGTACTCATGATGGCCTCCCCTGTGGCGGTGGTCGCACCGGCGGCGACCTGACAACCACGCTAGGAATCCGGAGGCGTCCGCGAATCACCCGCCGATGGACAGCCCTGGTAGCTCTCACGGGGGATGCGCCGCACCTGCCAACCCGTTCCAGCCCTCTCAACCGTCGTTCGGCGGGTGTGACCAGGGTGCAGCGCTCTATGGCGAGCTTGCGTTCGGTGCGGTCCGGCAGTCGCACCCAGAGGTAGGCGTTGGCCGCGTCCACGCCGATCCAGCCGCTGCTGACTTGGACGACTTCGCCTTCGTACGTCGCGGGGGTATGGAGTGGGCGACGACCAGTGCGCTTCGGCAGGCGTTCTTGTTCCAGCAGTGCGTCTGCCACACCGTTTCGTCTGTGGTTCCAAGACCAACGATGCCGCGCTCAGCGCTGATAGGTCCCGACCAGGGTGCCGGAGGCCAGCTCCCTGCCCTTCAGTGCACGGTGCACGTCCTCGACGCCCGGGCGGTCGTGCAGCCGAAGCGTCTCGGACAAGGCGTACAGGCGGAAGACGTACCGGTGCGGCCCGTGCCCCTCGGGCGGCATCGGCCCTCCCCAACCGACACGCCCGAACCCGTTCGGCCACGGCAGGCCGCCATGGGGCTTCTGGTCCTCCGCCACCCCGGTCGTCCCCGGATCGATGCCGGTCACCAGCCAGTGCAGGAAGGTCTTCCCCGGCGCGTCCGGGTCCTCGCACAGGAGCACCAGCTCCGTGGCCTCCTGGGGTACCCCCGACCAGGTCAGGGGCGGTGAGATGTTCTCCCCCTCCCCGCTGTACCGGCGGGGAATCACCTGATGGTCGTCGAACGCGGTGCTGCTGAGTTCAATTCCGCTCATGCGCGCGGCCATACCCGCAGGCGACGGCGCCGGTACCGCTTCGCCTCCCAAAACCCCCGTTCGGCCGAGCCACCCGGCCCAGCGGAACGGGCATCGAGACAATCAGCTCTCCGTCATCGCGGCAGCCCGGCAGGTCCGGTGCGCTGGGGCCGGCGTCCGACGACGTTGTTCCGCAAGCAGATCAGCCCTTCGCTTCGCGGACGTCCTTTCCCTGCTCGGCGAACGCCTTGAAGTCCTGCATGTGCTGTTGCGACTGCTTGCGGAAGGCGCCGGGCATCAGGAGCCCCACCAGTCGCATCAGCAAGCCGCTGAACCGGTACTCGTTCTCGCTCTCCCAGAGCGTCGTTTCCGGGCCGGCCTCGGTCAGCCGGTCGCGCACGGCGCTCCACATGCCCTCGCCGACGATCTCGCGGTCGAAGCGAACGACGCTCCATTTCGGGATCCCTTCCAGGTCTGGCGGTTCCCGGCGCGTGATCGTCTCGGTGCACTCGATCGTCCGCTGCCCCATCTGCATCACGACCCGCGACTTGGTACCGACCTGCCCGTGCACGCCACTCAGTGGTTCGTGCAGCACCAGGCCGCGCAGCCACTTCGGCAGGTGTGCCGGGTCGGCGAGCAGCTGGACCACTCTCTCCCGCGGCAGGGCGATCTCGATCGAGACGGTGTACTTCATGCCGGAGCCCTCCAGGTCATCGCCAGATCAGATACATGATCGTTCTCACCGACCGCTGCACCGATGCTCCCGAGGTCGTGCAGATCCTCGTGGGCTTGGGGCCTGCGGGCAGTGAAGCAGGGGCTCCTATAGCCCGCGGGCTGTCCTGCCGGGGTCCTGCCCGCGTTCGGCAGCGCCACGGGGGCCGGGAGCAGCCCGTCCGAAGACCGCCCTCCTCGGTGGCCATTGCACCCCTGTTCCAGGTGGTGAATGGCATTGACGCGCTCGAACGCGGCGGCGCCCCCCCCCCCCCCCCCGCGGCCCGGGGGGGGGGCCCGCCGGGGGGGGGGGGGCGCCCCCCCACGCCGCTGTCGGGGCCGAGGCCACCGAGCGTGCCAGAGTCCACTCCGAGGCGG
>NZ_JBSGXU010000061.1:0-40922 GCF_053610205.1 Streptomyces sp. NPDC054932
CGTCCGGCCTGACCGCGGCCCGGCCGGACGCGGCCGTGGTGTCGGTACGGGCCCCGTCGGCGTCGGCGGCACTGCGCTGGGCCGCCGACTGCCGCGAGGCAGGTCTGTCCGTGGGGTGCTTCCGCCCGCCGTCGGTGCCGGACGGCATCTCCCGGCTGCGGCTGACGGCCCGGGCCGATCTCACGGGGGACGAGATCGATCGGGCGGTCGGGACGATCCTTGCGACCGCGCCCGCCGGGGCCACGGACGGCCAGGGCCTGTAGGCCGTATCGGCCCGGTCCCGGGCGGGGTTACGCGCGTGCGTCCACGCGTACGGAGGTGAGGAAGCCGGTCCAGGCCGGCCCGGTGAAGAGCACGGCCGGGCCGTCCGTCCGCTTGGAATCACGGACGGCCAGCAGGCCGTCACTGAGGACGGCCGCTTCCACGCAGTTGTTCATTCCGGTACTGCGGCTGCTCCGCCGCCACCGCGCGCTGATCAGAAGTCCGCTGTGGGATAAGGGGGTTGCGGACACGGGGGTGCCTCCTTACGCGTCGTCAGCGAGTGAGCTGATGAGATCCGACGAGTCCTGGGGCGGGAGGGCGTGCGCCTGGATGGTGCGGAACGCGGCGCCGTACGCCTCAAGGTCTTCCTTCCGCTCCAGATAGAGGCTACTCGTCAAATGGTCGAGTACCACCACATCCAGATCAGCGATGTCCGGAAATGAAAAAATAACGAACGGTCCGGTCAGGCCGAGATGCCCTCCGACGCTGAACGGCAGCACCTGCAGGCGCACTTGCGGCAATCGGGACACCTCCACCAGGTGTCGCAATTGCTCGGCCATCACCCCGGGCCCGCCGATCTGCCGCCGCAGCACCGCCTCGTCCAGTACGGCGCTCAGCTGCAGCGGGGGATCGGCCCGCAGCACCGACTGCCGGGCCAGCCGTACGTCGACCAGCGCGTCCACCTTCGGCTCCGGCAGCCCGCCCAGCGCCGCCCGGGTCACGGCCCGCGCGTAGTCGGGGGTCTGCAGCAGCCCCGGCACCACCGACAGCTCGACGGTGCGGGCCGACCGGGCCCCGGCCTCCAGGCTGATGAAGTCCCGGTACTCCTGCGGCAGCAGCCCCCGGTAGTCGTGCCACCACTGGCGGCCGCGCCCGGTGTCGCCCGCCGGACCGGGACCGGCGGCCGAGACCGACAGGGCCTGCAGCAGCGCCCGCTGCTCCGGGCTCACGATCTCCCCGTAGGCGTCGAGGAGCAGCCGGATGTCCTCCGGTTTCACACCGCTGCGGCCTGTCTCGATGCGGCTGATCTTCGACTGGTGCCACCCCATGATCCGGGCCGCCTCACCACTGGTGAGTCCGGACCGGTCGCGCAGGGCACGCAGTTCCTCGCCGAGCTTGCGTCGGCGCACCGCGGGACCGTGCTGCACACCCGCCTCCTTCCACCGGCACAGCTCGCACCAGTCTGCCGTCCAAATACGCTCTTCCGTAGCAGAGTTCACCGCATCGAGCGACAGATATATGCACATCTTGGGGGAAAGGCAGATGTGACGGCACGATGGGTGGCACTCTGGCGTCCAGCACAGATCCGGGGCGTTTCGCCCCGGTGGGAAAGGGACCGTCGCCATGGCAGATCACCAGGAAGCATCCGTCACTCTGCCGAGCGATCCCGCCTCGGTCGCCACTGCCCGGCGCTATGTCGCGGAGGTGCTGCTCGACTGGGGACTCCCCGATGACGCCGACACCGCCGACAGCGTCCGGCTGATCGTCTCGGAGCTCGCCACCAACGCCGTCCAGCACACTTTCGGCCAGTCGCCCACCTTCACCGTCGACATCCGCCTCGAGCGCCAGGAGTGGCTGCGCGTCGGGGTGACCGACAGCCACCCGCGCTGGCCCAAGCGGCTCCCGGCCGCCGTCCAGCAGGACAACGGCCGGGGCATGGTCATCATCCGCTGGCTGACCGCGGAGGCGGGTGGCCGGCTCTCGGTCACCCCGACCGAGGACGGCGGCAAGACGGTGTGGATCGCGCTGCCCTGGAGCGTGGGGGCCCCGGCGGGCAGCGCCACGGGCTGCTGACCTGCTGAGGGCCGCGGAGCGGCCCTCAGGGCCGGACGAGGCCGCGTTCCACCGCGCTGCGCTCGATGCACAGCTCATTGCCCTCGGGGTCGGCGAGCACGACCCAGCCTGCGACGCCGTCCGCGTCGCGGCGGTCGTCCACGAGCTTCGCGCCGATCCCGATCAGGCGCTCGACGGTCTCGTCCCGGGTGCCGGTGGGCGGCTGGATGTCCAGGTGGACGCGGTTCTTGACGGACTTGGCGTCCGGTACCCGGATGAACAGCAGGCCCGGCACGCCGGGCTGACCCGGCTCCAGCAGGACCTCGTCGTCACCCTCCACGTCGTCGGGATGGATCGGGTAGCCGGTCACCGCGGACCAGAACTCGGCGATCCGGTAGGGGTCGAGAGCGTCGAAGGTGATGTGCCGGACGGGGTTGATGAACATCTGTCTCCTCGATGGGAACCGTTTGGGGTCCGTATACGGAATCGGGCTCACGGGGCAACGGGGTTGAACCGGGTACCTGCCCGAAACGTGGGTTAACTCAGCGGAAAAGCGCGGGGCTTAGCGTGGCGGCCACGTTCGACCGCCAATGATCACCCATGATCCGGTAAAGCGGCGGTGGTCGGGACGGAAAGCCTTTCCCCGTGTTGGGCAAGAGACGCTTGGCTCGGATATGTGCAGGTCAACAAAGTGTTGACGACCGGTAGGGTCGCCCCGCCCCTTGTTGATCTTGTCCCGGAAACTTGGTGATACGTGTGCATCTGACACCGCACGAGCAGGAGAGACTGCTCATCCACGTGGCCGCCGACGTGGCCGAGAAGCGCAGGGCGCGAGGGGTCCGCCTCAACCATCCGGAGGCGATCGCGCTGATCACGTCGCACCTCCTGGAGGGGGCCCGCGACGGCCGGACCGTGGCCGAGCTGATGGCCTCGGGCCGCACCGTCCTGACCCGCGAGGAGGTCATGGAGGGGATCCCCGAGATGATCCACGACGTCCAGGTCGAAGCGACCTTCCCGGA
The DNA here is from genome assembly GCF_053610205.1 of Streptomyces sp. NPDC054932. NCBI lineage: Bacteria > Bacillati > Actinomycetota > Actinomycetes > Kitasatosporales > Streptomycetaceae > Streptomyces > Streptomyces sp. NPDC054932. The sequence goes on from NZ_JBSGXU010000061.1 coordinate 3,054, forward strand.
CGGCACCAAGCTCGTCACGGTTCACGACCCCATCGTCTGAAACGGAGTACCACCGCATGATCCCCGGCGAAATCGCCTACGGGGACGGCCCGGTACCCCTCAACGAGGGCCGACCCGTCACCCGCCTCACCGTGCTCAACGCCGCCGACCGGCCGGTCCAGGTCGGCTCCCACTACCACTTCGCCGAGGCCAACCCCGGCCTCGACTTCGACCGCTCCGCCGCCCGCGGACACCGGCTCAACATCGCCGCCGGTACGGCCGTCCGCTTCGAGCCGGGCATCCCGGTCGCGGTGGAACTCGTACCGCTGGGGGGCCTGCGCACCGTACCGGGGCTGCGCGGGGAGACCGGAGGGCCGCTCGATGGCTGAGCTCTCCCGCCAGGTGTACGCCGACCTCTTCGGGCCGACGGCCGGTGACCGGATCCGGCTCGCCGACACCGACCTCTTCGTCGAGATCGAGCAGGACCTCGGCGGCGGCCCCGGCCGGGCCGGCGACGAGGCCGTCTTCGGCGGCGGCAAGGTGATCCGCGAATCCATGGGGCAGGCCCGCACCACCCGGGCCGAGGGCGCCCCCGACACCGTGATCACCGGGGTCGTCGTCCTCGACCACTGGGGCATCGTCAAGGCCGACCTCGGCATCCGCGACGGCCGGATCTGCGGCATCGGCAAGGCCGGCAACCCCGACACCATGGACGGGGTCGATCCCGCACTGGTCATCGGCCCCGAGACCGAGATCATCGCGGGCAACGGAAAGATCGTCACGGCCGGCGCCATCGACGCCCACGTGCACTTCATCTCCCCGACGGTCATCGAGGAGGCACTCGCCTCCGGGATCACCACCCTCGTCGGCGGCGGGACCGGACCGGCCGAAGGCACCAAGGCCACCACCGTCACCCCCGGGCCCTGGCACCTGGCCCGGATGTTCGCGGCCCTGGAGGCATATCCGGTCAACATCGGTCTCCTCGGCAAGGGCAACACCATGTCCCGCGAGGGGATGCACTCCCAACTGCGCGGCGGCGCACTCGGATTCAAGATCCACGAGGACTGGGGCGCCACCCCCGCCGTCATCGACGCCTGCCTCGGGGTGTGCGAGGAGACGGGCGCCCAGGTCGCCATCCACACCGACACCCTCAACGAGGCCGGATTCGTCGCCGACACCCTCGCGGCCATCGCCGGGCGGACCATCCACTCGTACCACACCGAGGGCGCGGGCGGCGGGCACGCACCCGACATCATCACGGTGGTCTCCGAGCCCAACATCCTGCCCAGCTCCACGAACCCCACCCGGCCGCACACCGTCAACACCGTCGAGGAACACCTCGACATGCTCATGGTCTGCCACCACCTCAACCCGGCCGTCCCCGAGGACCTCGCCTTCGCCGAATCGCGGATCCGCCCCTCGACCATCGCCGCCGAGGACGTGCTCCACGACCTCGGGGCCATCTCCATCATCTCCTCCGACTCCCAGGCCATGGGCCGGGTCGGCGAGGTGGTGCTGCGCACCTGGCAGACCGCCCACGTGATGAAGAAACGGCGCGGCTTCCTCCCCGGCGACGGACCCGCCGACAACCACCGGGCCCGCCGCTACGTCGCCAAGTACACGATCAACCCCGCCGTGGCCCAGGGGCTCGCCCGCGAGATCGGCTCGGTCGAGACCGGCAAGCTCGCCGACCTGGTGCTGTGGAACCCGGCCTTCTTCGGGGTCAAGCCCGAACTCGTCATCAAGGGAGGCCAGATCGCCTACGCGCAGATGGGCGACGCCAACGCCTCCATCCCCACCCCGCAGCCCGTCCTGCCCCGGCCGATGTTCGGCAGCCACGGCCGGGCACCCGGCCTGAACTCCCTGAACTTCACCGCACAGGCCGCACTCGACGACGGGCTGCCCGAACGGCTCCAGCTGGGCAAGCAGTTCGTGGCCATCGAGAGCACCCGCAAGCTGAGCAAGGCCGACATGCGGGAGAACGACGCCATGCCGAGGGTCGAGGTCGACGCCGACACCTTCACGGTCAGCATCGACGGGGAAGCCGTGGAACCGGCGCCCGCGGCGGAATTGCCCATGGCCCAGCGCTACTTCCTGTTCTGAGACGAGGACTCCTGCCATGAGCCGCGCCGCGCTGCTCGTCCTCGCCGACGGCCGCTTCCCCGCCGGGGGGCACGCCCACTCCGGCGGGGCCGAGGCCGCCTGCAAGGCGGGCCGGATCCATGACGCCGCCACCCTGGAGGACTTCTGCCGGGGCCGGCTGCACACCGCCGGCCTCACCTCCGCCGCGCTCGCCGCGGCCGCCGCCCTCGGGCTCGACCCGGCCGGCCTCGACGCCGCCGCCGACGCCCGCACCCCGTCGCCGGCACTGCGCACCGCGGCCCGGCGGCTGGGCCGGCAGCTGCTGCGGGCCGCCCGGGCCACCTGGCCCGCCGCCGAACTGGAGGCCCTGGCCGCGGAGTTCCCGCGCGGGGCCCACCAGCCGGTGGTGCTCGGTGTCACCGCCCGGGCGGCCGGGCTCGGGCCCGGCGACGCCGCGCACGTGGCGGCGTACGAGAGCGTCGGCGGGCCGGCCACCGCCACCGTACGGCTGCTGGGACTGGACCCCTTCGAGGCGAGCGGGGTACTGGCCCGGCTCGCCCCCGAACTCGACGCCGTCGCCGCCCGGGCCGAGCGGGCCGCGCTGCAGGCCCGCTCGCAGGGCCCGGACGCGCTGCCCGCGGCCTCCTCGCCGCTGCTGGACATCTCGGCGGAGGTCCATGCCGACTGGCCGGTCCGCCTCTTCGCTTCCTGACCCCCCGAAGGAGACACCCCCCATGCACCTCGACCACGCCGTGACCTACCCCCACCGGCACACCCACAGCGCAGCGCCCGTACGCCCCGACGGCACCCGGCGGGCCCTGCGCATCGGCCTCGGCGGACCCGTCGGCTCCGGCAAGACCGCCACCGTCGCCGCCCTGTGCCGCGCGCTGCGCTCCGAGCTGTCCATGGCCGTCGTCACCAACGACATCTACACCCGCGAGGACGCCGAGTTCCTGCTCCGCGAGGCCGTCCTGCCGCCCGAGCGGATCACCGCCGTCGAGACCGGGGCCTGCCCGCACACCGCCATCCGCGACGACATCTCCGCCAACCTGGAGGCCGTGGAGGAACTGGAGGAGGCGTTCCGGGACAACGGCCGGCTGGACCTGATCCTCGTCGAGTCCGGCGGGGACAACCTCACCGCCACCTTCTCCCGCGGCCTCGTCGACGCCCAGATCTTCGTCATCGATGTGGCCGGCGGGGACGACATCCCCCGCAAGGGCGGCCCCGGTGTCACCACCGCCGACCTGCTCGTCGTCAACAAGACCGACCTCGCCCCCCACGTCGGCTCCGACCTCGGCCGGATGGCCCGCGACGCCGCCGCACAGCGCGGCGAGCTCCCCGTCGCCTTCCAGTCGCTGCGCGGTACCGAAGGGGTCGGTCCGGTGGCCGCCTGGGTGCGCGAACGGATCGCGGCATGGTCCACGCGGTGAGCGGAACGACCACCACCGACACCGCGCAGGAACCACCGCCCGCGCCGCCCGCGGCGGGCCTGCGGGCCACCGCCCGCATCCACGCCTTGGCCGACGGGCGGGGCACAACCGTCCTGCCGCTGCTGGCCGGGGAGGGACCGCTCGCCCTGCGCCGCACCCGCTCGGCGTCGGCGGCCGAGGCCGGGGTCATGCTGGTCGGCGCGATGAGCGCCCCGCTCGGCGGGGACCACCTCACCGTCGAGGCCACCGCCGGGCCCGGCGCGCACCTCGCGCTCTCCTCGGCGGCGGCCACCCTGGCACTGCCCGGCCGGTCCGGCGAGCCCGCGCACTACGACGTGGACCTCGACCTCCAGGACGGGGCATCGGTGCGCTGGCTGCCCGAACCTCTGGTCTCGGTGCGCGGCAGCGACCTGAGGGTGCGCACCCGGGTCCGGCTGGCCCCCACGGCACGGCTGGTACTGCGCGAGGAGCAGGTGCTGGGCCGCACCGGGGAGGCCCCGGGCCTGCTGCGCAGCCGCCTGACCGTCCATCGCGGGGACCGTCCGCTGCTGGACCAGGATCTCGGCTGCGGCCCCGGCGCGCCCGGCGGCTGGGACGGCCCGGCCGGCCTCGCCGGGCACCGGGCCCTCGGCCAACTCCTCGTCGTGGATCCCGCCTTCGCCGAGGACCCGCCTGCGGCGGCGGTCCTGGGGGAGTTCGCCGCGGTGACACCGCTGGCCGGTCCGGCCGTCCTGGTGACGGTCCTGGCCCCGGACGCGCTGCGGGTGCGCGAACTGCTCGACGTGGCCCGACGTCGTTACGACAGGTGAAAGCGGGACGCAACAGGCACCGCTGAGCGGTACACGCCTCGCCGGTTATCGGGTTGGCAAAGAAGTCGATCCGGGCCTGTCGCCGGGTCCCGGTCAGACGACAAGATCCCCCTGCACGCCGACGACCGAATCCGACCAACCCGGCTGCCCACGGCGGCACCTGACGCAGGGGGAACAACCACGTGATACGCAACGCGGCGCTGGCGAGCGCCGCCACACTGATCACCGGCACGCTGGCGGCGAGCCTGCTGCTGGCCCCGCCGGCCGCGGCGGCCTCCGCCGACCACGACCTCAAGCTGCCGGAGGCGCTGGGCGTGCAGATCGCCGCAGCCCGCGCCGCCCGCACCGGTATCGACTGGAAGGACTGCCCGGCGGACTGGGGCTTCGAGAAGCCCATCCAGTGCGGCTGGGTGAAGGTCCCGCTCGACTACGCGAAGCCGTACGGCAAGACCATCGACATCGCCGTCGACCGGATCGGCAGCACGGGGACCAAGGAGGAGCGCCAGGGCGCGCTCGTCTACAACCCCGGCGGCCCCGGCGGTTCCGGCATGCGCTTCCCGCGCCGCGTCACCACCAAGAGCCCGCTGTGGGTCAACGCCTCCAAGGCCTACGACTTCGTGGGCTTCGACCCGCGCGGTGTCGGCCACTCCGCGCCCATCTCCTGCATCGACCCGCAGGAGTTCGTCAAGGCTCCCAAGGCGGACCCGGTCCCGGACACCGAGGCCGACAAGCGCGCCCAGCGCAAGCTCGCCGCCGAGTACGCGGACGGCTGCAAGGCCCGCAGCGGCGAGATGCTGCCGCACATGACCACGCCGAACACCGCGCGCGACCTCGACGTGATCCGCGCCGGCCTCGGCGAGTCCAAGCTGAACTTCCTCGGCGTCTCCTACGGCACCTACCTGGGCGGGGTCTACGCGACCCTCTTCCCGACCCACGTGCGCCGCATGATCGTCGACAGCGTGGTGGACCCGTCGCAGGACAACATCTGGTACGAGGCCAACCTCGGCCAGGACGTCGCCTTCCAGATGCGCTGGAACGACTGGCAGGACTGGGTCGCCAAGAACGACGCGGCCTTCCACCTCGGTGACACCCGCGCCAAGGTCGAGGCCCGCTACCAGAAGCTGCGCGCCAAGGCCAAGGCCAACCCGCTCGGCGGGATCGTCGGCCCGGCCGAGCTCATCGGCTTCTTCCAGGGCGCGCCGTACTACGACTCCTCCTGGGTGCCCGTCGCCCGGACCTGGGCCGCGTACGAGGCCGGTGACGAGCAGGCGCTCGTCGACGCCATCGCCCCGGACATGACGGACATCAAGGGCAACGCGGCCTCGGAGAACGGCAACGCCGTCTACACGGCCGTCGAGTGCGCCGATGCCAAGTGGCCCACCAGCTGGTCCAAGTGGGACCGGGACAACACCAAGCTGCACGAGAAGTACCCGTTCCTGACCTGGTCCAACGCGTGGATGAACCTGCCCTGCGCGACCTGGAGGTCCAAGCAGAGCACCCCGATCGCCGTCGGCGCCAAGCGCGGGCTGCCGCCGGTGCTGATCGTCCAGTCCGAGCGGGACGCGGCCACGCCGTACAAGGGCGCGGTCGAGCTGCACCGCCGTCTCGCCGGCTCGCGTCTGATCACCGAGAAGAGCGCGGGCTCGCACGGTGTCACCAGCCTGCTGAACCCCTGCATCAACACCCGGGTGGACACCTACCTGCTCACCGGCAAGGTCGACGCCAAGGACGTGACGTGCGACCCGCACGCCACCCCCGTGGCCCCGGCTCCGGCCGCGGCGAAGTCCCTGTCGTCCGACGCCCCGGCCGAGTCCTCGGTCTTCCCGGCACCGGAGGAGCTCCCGGCCGTCCGTTGAGGACAGGCGGGAGCGGGCGGGAGAAGGCTCAGCGCGCGGAGCGCCGGGCCTTCTTCCGCCGTTCCTCCTCCTCGGCCTTGACCTCGGCCGCGTACCGGTCGACGTACTCCTGGCCGGACAGTTCGAGGATCGCGTACATGATCTCGTCGGTGACCGCCCGCAGGACGGCCCGCTCGCCCTCCATCCCGGCGTAGCGGGAGAACTCCAGCGGGCGGCCGAAGCGGATGGTGACCCGGCGGATCTTCGGGAGCTTCTTTCCGGGCGGCTGGATCTCGAAGGTGCCGACCATCGCGCAGGGCACCACCGGTACCCCGGCGCCCAGGGCCATCGCGGCCACTCCCACCTTGCCCTTGTAGAGCCGGCCGTCGTGCGAGCGCGTCCCCTCCGGGTAGATGCCCAGCAGCTCGTCCTTGGCCAGCACCGCCAGCCCCTCGCGCAGCGCCGCCTGCCCGGCGTCCTTGCCCGACCGGTCCACGGGGATCTGCCCGGCGCTGCGGAAGAAGGCGGCGGTGAGCCGGCCCTTGATCCCGGGGCCGGTGAAGTACTCGGCCTTCGCCAGGAAGGTGATCCGCCGCTTGAGGATCGCGGGCATCAGGAAGTGGTCGGAGAACGACAGGTGATTGCCCGCGACGATCGCGGCACCCTCCGCCGGGATGTTCTCCAGGCCCTCGATCCGGGGTCTGAACAGCAACCGCAGCAGGGGGCCGAGCAACACGTGCTTGAGCAAGTGGTAGAACACCAGGCCGCTCCTGTCGATATCCCGTTGTCACCGCCATTTTACGGACGGTGAGTCGCGGGAAGCAGGGGGCGGAGGAGACCTTGCTCAGACATTGCGTGACTCAGGCATTGCGCGAGGCGGCCATCCCGGCGGTCAGCAGCCCCAGCACGACCCAGCCGAACCACAGCCAGCCGTTGCTGCCGAGGGCCACGGAGTACGCGGCTACGGCCACCAGTGCGGCGAAGGTCATGACGGCCATCGCCTTAACGGATCCGGTCATGCCCCATGGTCGCGCGCGAAGGCGGTATCGCGCTACTGGCCACGCGCTTGCAGCGAGGCGAGATACGCGTTGTACGCCTCCAGCTCCTGGTCGCCGTTGCGCTCCTCGGCCCGGTCGGACCGTCGCGCGGCCCGCTGCTCCGAGTGGTACCACTGGTAGACGAGGGCGATCAGGACCAGGACCGAGGGGATCTCGCTGAAGGCCCAGGCGATGCCGCCGCCCCACTGCTGGTCGAGCAGCGGGTCGATGCCGAGCGAGGCCGGCGGGTTCGCGTACGTCTTGATCATCGGCTGGCTCGCCATCATCAGGGCGATGCCGAAGAAGGCGTGGAACGGCATGCCCGCGAACAGTTCCAGCATCCGCATCACGTAGCCCGGACGGTGCGGACCCGGGTCGATGCCCATGATCGGCCAGAAGAAGATCAGGCCGACCGCGAGGAAGTGGACCATCATCGCGATGTGTCCCGTGCGGCTCTCCATCAGGAAGTCGAAGAGCGGGGTGAAGTACAGGGCGTACAGGCTCGCGATGAACATCGGGATCGTGAAGGCGGGGTGGGTGACCACCTTCATGTACCGGCTGTGCAGCAGCATCAGCAGCAGCTCGCGCGGCCCCTTGTGACCGCGGGCGGCGGGCGGCAGCGCACGCAGCGCCAGTGTCACCGGGGCGCCCAGCAGCACCAGGATCGGGGTGATCATGCTGATCACCATGTGCTGGACCATGTGCACGCTGAACATGACCATGCCGTAGTCGTTCAGCCTGGTGCACATCACGAGGATCACGGTCAGCACGCCCGAGGTGAAGGCGATGGTCCTGCCCAGCGGCCAGGAGTCCCCGCGCCGGCGCAGCCGCAGCACGCCCCATCCGTACAGGGCGAGCCCGGCCAGGGAGGCGATCAGGAAGAAGGCGTCGAAGGAGAACTCCAGCCCGCGCCCGAGAGTGAACGGCGGCAAGTCCATGTGCATGTCCATGCCGTGCCCGCTGTGATCCATCTGTTCACTCCCTTGACCGTGGTGCCCCACCACAGTAATGCCGCCCCCGCACGCTCTTGCGCGCGGGGGCGGCCCGGGATAGAGGGGGCGTACAAAAGGGACGTCAGAGAACCGTCTGCGCCTCGTCGTACCGCTCCGCCGGAACCGTCTTGAGCGTCGAGGTCGCCTCGGAGAGCGGCACCATCACGATGTCCGTCCCGCGCAGCGCGGTCAGCATGCCGAACTCGCCCCGGTGCGCCGCCTCCACCGCGTGCCAGCCGAAGCGGGTGGCGAGCACCCGGTCGTACGCGGTGGGCGTGCCGCCGCGCTGGACGTGGCCCAGGATCACCGGCCGGGCCTCCTTGCCCAGGCGGTGCTCCAGCTCCACGGCGAGGCGGTTGCCGATGCCGGCGAACCGCTCGTGCCCGTACATGTCGGTGCCGCCCTGCTCGAACTCCATCGAGCCGGGCCGCGGCTTGGCGCCCTCGGCGACCACGACGATCGCGAACCGCTTGCCCGCGGAGAAGCGCTCGCCGACGATCTCCGTCAGCTGCTCGATGTCGAAGGGGCGCTCCGGCACGACGATCGCGTGCGCGCCGGCCGCCATGCCCGAGTGCAGGGCGATCCAGCCGGTGTGGCGGCCCATGACCTCCACGACCATCACGCGCTGGTGGGACTCGGCGGTGGTCTTCAGCCGGTCCAGCGCCTCGGTGGCCACGCCGACGGCGGTGTCGAAGCCGAAGGTGACGTCGGTGGAGGCGATGTCGTTGTCGATGGTCTTCGGGACGCCGACGATGGGCAGACCGGCCTGCGCGAGCAGGTTCGCGGCCTTCAGCGTGCCCTCGCCGCCGATCGGGATGATCGCGTCGAGGCCGAGGTCCGCGACGTGGCCGCGGGCGCGCTCCACGCCGTCGCGCAGATGCGCGGGCTGGACCCTGGAGGAGCCGAGGATGGTGCCGCCGCGGGCGAGGATGCCGCCGACGGCATCGAGGTCGAGCTTGCGGTAGTCCGCCTCCAGCAGGCCCTTCCAGCCGTCGAGGAAGCCGATCACCTCGTCGCCGTGATCGACGACGGCGCGGTGCACGACGGAGCGGATGACGGCGTTGAGACCGGGGCAGTCGCCACCGGAAGTGAGCACACCTATGCGCATGGCAGGAACGGACCTTTGCAACGTGGGCCGACGACCGGACCACGTCGTCCGGTTGGAACTACGGCCACCCTACAAGCGGTGGAGCGGTGGACTGAACCATCCTCCACATGCTGGTCGCACTCGTCGTGCGAAACGACGTCGGCCCGGTTCCCCCTAGGGAAAACCGGGCCGAACACATGATGACGGGGCCGCCCCGATGAGCGGCCCGCAGGGTGCTACGCGGGCTGCGTCGCGGCGGCGATGCGCTCCGCGCGCAGCGCCTCGTACCACCGGTCGTCTATGGCCGGCAGCGCGTTCACGTCGAGGGCCAGCTTCAGCAGCAGGTCCGCGATCTGCGGGTTGCGGGCCATCACGGGACCGTGCATGTACGTGCCGAACACCGTGTCGTTGTACGCGCCTTCGGTGCCGTCACCGGTGCCGTTGCCGCGGCCCATGGTCACCCGGGCGAACGGCTTGGCCGTCGGGCCGAGGTGGGTCACGCCCTGGTGGTTCTCGAAGCCCGTCAGCTGCGGCAGGCCCAGGCGCGGGTCGATGTCCGCGAGGACGTCGCCGACGCAGCGCTCGCCCTCACCGCGCACGGTGACGACGTCCAGCAGGCCGAGGCCCTCCTGGCGCTGGCCCTGGTCGTTGACGAATTCCTTGCCGAGGATCTGGTAACCGGCACAGACGGAGAAGACGATCGCCCCGTTCGAGACGGCGCGCTCCAGACCGCCGTCGCGCAGCAGGCGCTCCGCCGCCAGGCGCTGCGGCCGGTCCTCGCCGCCACCGATCAGGTAGATGTCGCCCGAGGTGGGGATCGGCTGGTCGCTGCGCACGTCCACACGCTGCACGTCCAGGCCGCGTTGGCGCGCCCGGCGCTCCACCACGAGGGCGTTGCCCTGGTCTCCGTACGTGCTCAGCAGGTCCGGGTAGACCCACACCAGACGCAGGCTGTTGTCGCTCATGCTCTTGTCCTTTATGGGTACTAGTTGCCGACGCGGCGGCGCACGTCCTGGAAGGCGGTGTAGTTGGCGATCAGCTCGATCTGTCCGGGCGGCGCGAGCTGCACGGCCTCGTCGAGGGTCTCGCACACCCGGAAGTCCAGACCCGCGACCTCGAGGCGGACCGCGAGGTCCAGCTTGCGGTCACCGATCACGAAGATCGGGTGGCCGGCCAGCCGCGGATAGTCCACGTCCCACAGCCAGGAGGTGTCGGTGCCGTCGGCGCCGCGCGCGTTCACCGAAAGGATCACCGGGGTCGGCGGGGGATCGATCAGCGAAAACGTTTCGAGCCAGCCAGCCGGGTTCTTGGCGAGCAGCAGCCGCAGCTCACGGCCCTGGAAGTTCACCACGTCGTAGCGGCCGGCGACCGCCTGGACCTGGTACATCCGCTCCAGCGCGACCTGCGGCGGGACGCCGAAGACGGCGGCCACGGCGGCCGAGGTGGCGGCGTTGGCCTTGTTGGCGCGGCCCGGCAGCTGCAGGTGGATCGGCCAGGCGCTGCCGTGCGGGTCCAGGACGTGGTCGCCGGAGAGCACCCAGGTCGGGGTCGGGCGCCGGAATCCGCACTCGCCGCAGAACCAGTCGTCGCCCGGGCGCTGCATGACGCCACCGCAGGAGGGGCACGACCAGGCGTCGTCCTTCCACTCCTGGCCGGCCGCGACCCACACCACATTCTGGGAGGAGGACGCGGACCACACGATCAGCGGGTCGTCGCAGTTGGCGACGATGACCGCCTTGGAGCCCTGGAGGCCCTCGCGCCACTTCTCCGCGAGCATGCGGGTCTCGGCGGCGCGGTCCAGCTGGTCGCGGGAGAGGTTGAGCAGGGCGATCACCTTGGGGGTGACGTCCCGGGCCACTCCGGCCAGGTACTTCTCGTCGACCTCGATGACGCCGTACTTGGCGTCCGAGCCGCCGGCCAGCGCGGAGGTGATGCCGGCCGGCATGTTGGCGCCGAGGGCGTTGGAGACGACCGGACCGCTGGCCCGCAGGGCCTCGGCGATCAGTCGGGTCGTCGTGGTCTTGCCGTTCGTCGCGGAGACGAGGACGACATCGAGATGTTGCGCCAGCGCGCCGAGAAGATCGGGGTCGAGCCTGAGTGCGACCTTGCCACCGATCACCGATCCGCTTCCGCGTCCCGCGGCCCGCGACACCGCCGCCGCGGCCTTGCCCGCCGTCACGGCCAGCTTGGCCCGCGGCGAAAGCGGCTCCGTGTTGCCTGCCATCGTCCCTTGTCCTCCTTGCGTCGGTCGGCCCCAGCCTATCCAGTACCGGCCGGAGCCTTGACCGCGGCGCCCCCGCGCGGCCTCGGATCTCCTCATATAGTCGCCCGTCGTACGCTTACGGCCATGCGACAGCGCCCCATCCCCGGTACCACCGGCCTCGTCCGCACCATGAGCCTGCTGGGTGATCCGGTGCTCCACTCCGCGTGCGCGGAAGTCACCGAATTCGGCCCGGCCCTCGACCGGCTCATCGAGGACATGTTCGCGACGATGTACGCCGCCGAGGGCGTCGGGCTCGCCGCGAACCAGATCGGCGTCGGACAGCGGGTCTTCGTCTACGACTGCCCCGACGACGAGGACGTCCGCCACGTCGGGCACATCGTCAACCCGCGGCTGGTGACGGCCGACGGGGACGAGTTCCGGGGGCCGGAGGGGTGCCTGTCCCTGCCGGGGCTGGAGGCGGGGACGGTCCGCTTCGACCACGCGGTGGTGGAAGGCGTCACGTCGGACGGTGCGGCGGTGCGGATTTCCGGGACGGGCTTCTTCGCGCGCTGCCTGCAGCACGAGTGCGACCACCTCGACGGGACGGTGTACGCGGACCGCGTGACGGGCCTGCGGGCCCGTCGCCTGCGGCGGGCCGTCCGGAAGACCCCGTGGGGAGCCGAGGCGCTGCGCGGCTAGGCCGTCTCTTTCGGATCTTGCCGGGAGCACCTTCCGCCTCGCCGGCGCCGATCTCAGCTGCGTTGGGCACATCCCAGCCCCTCCGGCGTTTGAGCAGGGGGCACCTCCCAGCGGTAGCTGGGGGAGGGTCCGGGCGGAGCCCGGTGCCCGGCGGAGCCGGGTTTCCTGGGGCGCTGCCCCAGACCCCACGCCTCAAACGCCGGCGAGGCTGGATGTGGCTAGAAGCCCGGGCCGTCCTTGCGGTTGCCGGCGATGGCCAGGCGGCCCCAGAGGAGGTCGGTGAGGCCGGCCACCAGGTCCGCGCGGTCGCAGGGGCGCTCGCCCAGCCACCAGTCACCGGCCGCGTGCATCATGCCGACGATGCCGTGCCCCCAGATCCGGGCGAGCCGTTCGCTCCCCGGGCCGAGGTCCACGCGTTCGCCGATGACCTGGGCCAGTTCCTCGCCGAGCCGGCGCAGCAGCGGGGCCGAGTGCAGGCCGACGTCGAAGCCCCGCTCGGCGCTGTGGGAGTCCTCGGCGGGGTGCATCAGGAAGCGGTAGACCTGGGGTCGGGCCTCGATGGCGGCGAGGTAGGTGTCCAGGGTCGCCTCCACCCGGTCGCGCCGCTCGGCGGGGGCGTCGAGCGCGGCCCGCAGCGAGTCGAGCAGGGCGTCGGTGTGCCGCACGGCCAGGGCCTGGTAGAGGCCGGCCTTGTCCCCGAAGTGCCGGTAGAGGATGGGCTTGGTGATGCCGGCCTCGGCCGCGATCGCGTTCATGGAGGCCTTGGGGCCGTCCCTGAGCACGACCCGGTCGGCGGCTTCGAGCAGTTCCCGTCGGCGGCGTTCGGCCGCTCCCGGCTCGCCTGCCTGTTGAGTGGTCTCCATGACGTGTTTCTCTCCCCGCCCTTGCGATGTGCGTGACGCCCACGCAACGTAACACCCGGCGCACCCCGTCGATCGAATCGGCGGCGACCCCGTCCGCCGTCGTGGCACGTGCGGACGGTGCTTGACAGTGCTTACTCGCCAGTAACACACTGTGGTCTTCGCGTAGGTTACCGCTAGTAACTTCCGCAGGGACGAGTACAGACAGGTGGAGGGGACATGGCGGAGTTCACCATGGAGCTGAACGACGACCAGAAGCAGGTGCGGGACTGGATCCACGGCTTCGCCGCCGATGTGATGCGCCCCGCCGCCGCGGAATGGGACGAGCGCGAAGAGACTCCCTGGCCCGTCATCCAGGAGGCCGCCAAGGTTGGCATCTACTCGCTGGACTTCTACGCCCAGCAGTTCTTCGACCCGACGGGCCTCGGCATCCCGATGGCCATGGAGGAGCTCTTCTGGGGCGACGCCGGCATCGCGCTGTCCATCGTCGGCACCGGGCTCGCGGCGATCGGCGTCGTGGCCAACGGCACCGAGGAGCAGATCGGGACCTGGATCCCCCAGATGTACGGCACCCCCGACGACGTGAAGGTCGCCGCCTTCTGCTCCTCCGAGCCGGACGCCGGCTCGGACGTCGGCTCGATGCGCACCCGCGCGGTTTACGACCAGGCCAAGGACGAGTGGGTGCTCAACGGCACCAAGACCTGGGCCACCAACGGCGGCATCGCCAACGTCCACATCGTCGTGGCCGTCGTCGACCCGGCGCTCGGCACCAAGGGCCACGCGTCCTTCATCGTGCCGCCGGGCACGCCCGGGCTGTCCCAGGGCCAGAAGTTCAAGAAGCACGGCATCCGCGCCTCGCACACCGCCGAGGTGGTCCTGGAGGACGTACGGATCCCCGGCAACTGCCTGCTCGGCGGCAAGGAGAAGCTGGACGAGCGCCTCGCCCGGGCCCACGAGCGCGCCCGCAGCGGCGGGGGCGAGCGGGTCAAGAACGCGGCCATGGCCACCTTCGAGGCCTCCCGGCCCGCGGTCGGCGCGATGGCCGTGGGCACCGCGCGCGCCGCGTACGAGGTCGCCCTCGACTACGCGAAGACCCGTACGCAGTTCGGCCGCCCGATCATCGACAACCAGGGCGTGGCCTTCCAGCTCGCCGACATGCGCACGCAGATCGACGCCGCCCGGCTGCTGGTGTGGCGGGCGTCGTGGATGGCGGTCGCGGGCCGGCCGTTCGAATCGGCCGAGGGGTCGATGTCCAAGCTCTTCGCAAGCGAGGTCTCCAAGAAGGTCACCGCCCAGGCCGTCCAGATCCTCGGCGGCAACGGCTACACCCGCGAGTACCCGGTCGAGCGGATGCACCGGGACAGCGCGATCTACACCATCTTCGAGGGCACCAGCGAGATCCAGCGGCTGGTGATCGCGCGCACGATCTCCGGCATGCCGATCCGCTAGGCGCCGGGCCTCGGCCGGGGGTGCGGGGTGCTGCCCTGCACCCCGCCCCCCCGCCTCAGTGCAGCGGTGTCAGGCAGTTGAGGGTGCCGTCGGGGCTGTACTCGGGGCGGGCCAGGTAGTCGCCGGCGGCGCAGGGCCCGGTGGCGGCCGTGGGCCGGCGCACCCGGTACTCGGCGGCCGGGGAGTCGCAGTCCGTCACGACGAGCTTCTGGTCCGTCCAGTCGCCCTGGTTGCGCACGCACTGGCCGGAGGTCAGGGGGTGCGGGGCGTCGTCCCCGACCACTGCGCCGATCACGACCAGGGTCGGGATCGCGAGGAGGAGCAGCAGCAGCGGGACGAGGAAGAGCAGGACCGGCACCCGGCGCCACATCGGCCGGCCCGGATCGAGCGCGGGCCGGTGGCCGCCCGCCGGGGGAGCGAGCCGGCGGAAGGCCGCCCGCGGGCCGAGGTTCATCAGCAGGGTCACGGGCGTGACGAAGACGGACAGGGGGCTCCACCAGCCCTGCCACAGGGTGTCCGACGACATGCGGCGGTAGGTGGCGAGCCCGCAGTCGCGGCAGAACGGTCCGGGCATGCTCAGGAACCGCATCAGCACGATCAGGCCCTGATGGCCGCGTACGGTCGCGGGCGCCGCGGGCCAGGCCCCGCACAGTCGGCAGCCGTACCGGCCCGGCTCCGGGTGCGCGCCGTACGCGCCGTACGGCTGCGGTCCGGGGTGCCCGGCGGCGGCGGGGCCGCCCTGCTGCGGGACGTACGCGGTGTACGGGTTGCCGTACGGGTTGCCGTACGGGCCGGCGCCCTGCTGCGGCGGTGGCGGAGTGGCCACGGACGTCTCCTCGGTCGCGTAGTGATCACCGGCGCGGTGATCACGGCACCCTAGCCCGCGTCCTCAGAGCCGCAGCAGCCGGGAGATCGCCCGTCCGAAGAGGAACCGGCCCGCCGCCGCGACCACGGGGTCCAGGGCGCGGGGGAGCCCGCGGAGGCGCAGATCCTCGCGCCAGTGGATCTCCGCGCCGCCCGCAGCGAGGGGGCGGATCTCGATCTCCGCCCAGCCCGTCACCGTCCGGCCGCGCTTCTCCAGTCGGACCAATCCAGGCAAACCCTCCGAGGGGGGTCGCCAGACGACGACCTCCATGCGGTCGTCGAACGTGATCCTGCTCACTCCCGTGCGCGCCGTGAAGATCGTTCCGGCGCGCGTCGGCGGCGCCGTCTCGATGATCGTCCGGGTGAGGGGGACCTGTGCGCCGTGGCGCTCCCAGTCCGTGAGCCTCGGCCACGCTTCGGCAGGCGGCAAAGACGTGCGGTGAACGATCCGGATAGCGGGCATGAGCGCATGGTAAGCGGGCATACACACCCTGAACTGGACGGCGAATATGGGTTCCGTCCGGGGGCGGCGATCAGTAATACTCACCGCCACCGTGGATCGCGGATTCGACCGGGTGACCACCGGCGCTCCCGCCCCACTCTGCGAGGAGGTGCGCCAATGTGCTCCCACCAGCCACCCTGCCCTACCGCCGACAGCGCCGATCACGACGCCGCCCGCATTGTGGCCTCCCACCCCGAACAGGGCTGGAGCCTGCTGTGCAACGGAGTCGTGGTGTTCGACGACACCGGCGAACTTCTCCCCGACAGCCGCACGGTGGAACCACGCCGCCCGGCCCTGGTCTGAGCGAGGAGGCAGCATGCGCCAGCAGCTGATCCGAAAGCCCGTCCCGAAGCCCGCCCCCCGAGACCTGGACCTGCGCACACCGTCGGGCAGACCCCTCCCGTACTGACGGGAGCCCAGGATTTAGGCACATCTCCAGCCCCACCGGCCGCCACTCAGCCGGTGGGCGCCGCCGCGCCGCCCCGGAACGCGGCCTCGAAGGCCGCGTCACCGATCGCCGCCCGGGCCTCCCTTTCGCCCTGGTCCCGTACGGCCGTCAGCGAGGGCGAGCCCATCTGTGGCCGGCCCACGGTCCGCCACCAGGCGTGCCCGGTGCCCAGCAGGCGCGCCGCCAGCTCGCCGTCGCCCAACCCGGCCACCGCCGCGGCCAGCAGGTCCAGGCCCAGTGCGATGCCGAGGCGGTCGCCGAGCAGCCGCTTCCCGGAGAGCATGGCCCGTACGTGGCGTGCGGCCTCCCCGTGGTCGCCCAGGCCCAGCGCGGCCACCGCCAGGATGTAGTCCGCGTAGGACCGCATCCAGCGCTCGCCCAGCTCCGCACAGGCCTCCCGCAGTGACCGCGCCTCCTCGGCCGCCTCCTCGAGGCGCCCCAGAGCGCACAGGGAGTAGCCGGTGGACAGCTTGCACAGCAGCCAGCCGAGTCCGGTGGTCCGTCCGCCGAGGGCGGCCCGGGCCTGCGGACCGGCCAGCTCCAGGGCCCGTACGGGGTCGCCCGGCATGAGGACCGACGCCGCGTGCAGGTAGGCGGCGCGCAGTTCCCGTTCGGGGTCCGCGAGGTGGGCCGCGCCCCGCGCGGCCTCCTCGCCGAGGCGCCGTGCCTCGTCCATGTCGCCCTGGAGCAGCACCGTGAGCCCCAGGGACCACAGGGCCTGGTTGTGGGCGACCTCCGTGCGCGGAGCGAGCCGCAGGGCCCGTTCCAGGAAGCCGCGGCCCTCGTGCACGTGCCCGCACGCGAACCAGTAGAACCACAGCGCCCCGGCCATCTCCAGGGCCGCCGCCGGGTCGGCGGTGAGCAGGTGTTCCAGGGCGGTGCGCAGCTGCGCGTGCTCGGCGGTGATCCTGCGGTACCAGTCCACCTGTCCCGGGCCCATCCAGCCCCGGTCCGCGGCCTGGGAGAGCGCCGCGTACCAGTGGGCGTGCCGGTCGGTGACGATCTGCACCTCGCCGAGCTCGCCCAGCCAGTCGTGCCCGTACTCGCGGATCGTGTCCAGCATCCGGTAGCGGGTCCCGGCCCCGCGTTCCTCGGTGCGCAGGACCACCGACTTGGCGGCCAGGCCCGCCAGTACGCGCTCCACCCGGGCGGCGGGCAGCGGACCGCCGGAGCAGACGGCGCGCGCCGCGGCGACGTCGAAGTCCCCGGTGAAGACCGAGAGCCGGGCCCACAGCAGCCGCTCCAGGGGCTCGCACAGTTCGTGGCTCCAGCCGATCGTCGTGCGCATCGTCTGGTGCCGGCGCGGCAGCGCCGCCCGGGCGTCCGACAGCACCTCGAAGCGCTCGCCGATCCGCTCGGCCATGTGCTCCAGCGACCACAACCGAAGCCTGGCACCGGCCAGTTCCAGCGCGAGCGGGATGCCGTCCAGGCGACGGCACACCTCGGCGGCCACCGCGGTCCGGGACGGGTCCGCGAAGACGGCCGCCGCCCGTGGGGCCGCGGCCAGCGCGCGGGCCCGGAAGAGGGCCAGGGCGTCGCTGTCGGGCCCCTCGCAGGGCAGCGGCCGGACCCCGACGACCTCCTCGCTCGGCATGCCGAGCGGCTCCCGTGAGGTGACCAGCACCGTCAAGCCGGGGGCCGACTGCAGGAGTTCACCGACCAGGTGGCGGCAGTCGGCCACCAGGTGCTCGCAGGTGTCCAGCACCAGCAGGAGCTGTTTGTCGGCCATCCATGCGCACAACTCCTCGTCGGGGGGGCGCGGGGAGTGGTCGGCGAGGCCGACCGTGTGGGCGACGGTGGCGGTGAGGAGGCTCGGATCGCGCAGGGGTGACAGCTCCACCCACCAGACGCCGTCGGGCCGCGCCTGGCGGGCGGCGGCGACGGCCCGCAGGGCGAGCCGTGACTTGCCGACACCGCCCACCCCCGTGAGGGTGATCAGCCTGCGCTCGCGCAACAGCTCCTCGAGCAGGCGCAGTTCCTCCTCCCGGCCGATGAAGCTCGCAGGTTCCGGGGGCAGGTTGCCCGGCACCGGGCAGGGGGGCTCGCCGGGATCACTGTCCGCGGAATCTGCCTGACTGTCATGGAACGAGTACTCACCGAACACGGATGTATTGTGCGCGATCTTCCCGGGCGGCCGAGCCGTTCGGGCCGGATCGGTGTCTTCTTTTCATGCGACGAGTGTGATCCGCCGCTCCGCGGAGAAGGATCCCCAGTTGCCGTCGGGGAGTCTGGCCCGCAGTTTCACGGTCCACACCGTGCCGGCCGGCTCGGTCACCGTGAGCCGGTGCTCCGCCCGGCCACTGGGCACCGCACCCGCCCCGAACTGGATGACGGTCGTGGGCAGTCCGTTGACGTACAGCTCGTACTCGGTGGTCTCGCGGCCGGTGTCCGGGGCGGTCCAGGCCAGGGTGACCGTGCCGGGGGAGGCGGCCGCGGTGAATTCGGCGGGGGCGGTGCCGGGGCCGTCGCCGGAGGCGGGCGGGGTCGTCACGTCGACCGCCGGGCTGTCGGGGGAGGAGTTGTCCGCCCCGTCGCGGGCCCGGACGGTGAAGGTGTAGACGGTGTCCGGCTGGAGGCCGGCCAGTGCGGTGCTGCTCTCGCCCGGGCCGGTGGTGTGGATCCGCACGCCGCCCTGGTGGACGTCGTAGGCCGTCACGCCCGTGTCGTCGGTGGCCGGCGTCCAGGTCAGCAGGGCGGCGCGGGGTCCGGTGGCCCGGGCGGTGGCGGTGGCGGGGGCGGTGGGGGCCCGGTGGTCCTCGGCCCTGGCCTCGGGAGTGGTGACGCGGGCGGCCGGGCCGGGGCCGGAGAGGTTCCCGGCGGCGTCCTTGGCCCGGACCGTGAAGGAGTATCCGGTCTTCGGGGTGAGGCCGGTGATGTCCACCATGGTCTTCTCGGCCGGGAGTTCGCGGACCAGGTGGTCGGCCTCGAAGACCTGGTAGCCGACCACCCCGTCCCGGCCGGCCGCCGCGTCCCACATGACGTGCACGCTGGTGGCGCTGCCGGCCTGGGCGGTCAGTCCGGCGGGGGTGGGCGGGGGCTCGGTGTCGGGCGCGGTGCAGGCCGTGAGGCCGGCGAGGCCGGTGAGTCCCGCAACGGTCAGGCGGAGGGCGAGCGTGGGGGCGCTGCGTCGCACGGGGTGCCTTCCTCGGCTTCCTCAAAGGTCTAGACAAAGGTCCAGGCATGTATGACACGGGGGACGAGGGCGCGACAACCCCCCTGCACCTCCTGGGGAGCGGACACGACCTAGGATCGGCTTCCTCATGGGGAGTGCGATGCGAACACCGGGACGGGGCGGCGGGGGACAGCGGTACGCGCTGACCTCGGACGAGGACGACGGCGACTTCTGGGGGTGTGCTCAGGGGGCCGAGGGGTTGTTCACGCCCCTGCCGGACGAGGAGCCGGGCGCACGCCGGGTCCGCCTCACGGGCTGCCTCCCGCAGGGCGGCCTGCTGAAGAGCGCCGGCCACGTCGGCAGTCGACGTGCCACGGCGGGGAACGCGTGGTTCGACCTCCTCGACGGCGACGGCGTCACCATGGGCTCCTACTTCGTCGGCGAGGTCACCGTGACCTCCGTCGTGCCTTCCGGCCACGGAGCCGGTCCCGTCGACCTCACGCTGACACTGGGGTGCGAGAACGCCCTGCCCGGGGCGGAACGCGTGTGGGACCTGATCCGCACGGGACACCTCGACCGCACCGGCCTGTGGCACGAACTCGTCCCGGAGGACCGGCACGCGTGGCTGTCGGTGGCACTGTGGTCCTCGGAGTACCGGCGCCGGGGGAAGCCCGACGCCCCCGCGGGAGCGGCGTTCACCCTGGACGGCCGGCACGTCGTCGATGCGGACAGCTTCTACTGCGCGATCGGCGAGGCGGTCAACGGGCCCGGCGGGTACTTCGGCTGGAACCTCGACGCTCTGGTCGACTGCCTGAGGGGCCGCTGGGGCGCCACCACTCCGTTCACCCTGCACTGGGACGCCCCGGCCGGAGCCAGGGAGCGGTGGGCGCAGCGGGTGGACACCGGCGACGGCGAGGTGTCGCTGTTCGACCTGGTCCTGGGAATCCTCCGGGAGCGGGGCGTGAGCGTCATCCTTCCGTGACAGGCGGTCGGTTCCGGGCCCTCGGGCTCGGGCGCGCGGGTCCGCCGGGGCGGGATCGTCAAGGACCGACCGTCCGTCACGGACGGTCAACACCCGTACGGCGGACACGTCTTTCGCCCGAAGGCACCCCCTCCTGCGCCACCATGGCGGCGAGTAAGGAGGTTTCGATGGTGATTTCCCTCTCGGTGGTCGTCCTGCTCATCGTTCTGGCCTGGATCTTCCTGCGCAGCGGCGGGCTCAAGTTCTCGCACGCCGTCGTCTGCGTGCTGCTCGGGTTCTACCTCGCGAGCAGCAGCATGGCCGCGACCATCCACAACGGCCTGACGGCCACGGCGCACGTGGTCTCCAGCCTCAATCCTTGATCGACTGTTGCGCCTTCGTGAATCATCCGGCCCATCCATGGACTCCTCGAGCGGTGCGATCTAGCGTCTGGCGGCGGCGCGACATCAGACGCAATGTCAATAACCCTGAAGAGATGGAGGAGGCCCGGATGTTCCGAAGATCCCTGAACTGCGCCGTGCTGCCCGTCGTCGCCGCGCTCACGGTGATGTACGGCGGCTCGCCGGCCCAGGCCGAGGAGATACCCAAGGCCCCCGGTCACCGCCTGGTCACGCACTACGACGGCAGCCCCGCGGCCGCCGCCCCGCTGCCCGGCGAGGCGCCCCCGCAGCACCCCTTCCTCGCGCCCAACGGCCGCAGCGGCATGCACTCCGACGCGGCGGGCAGCGCCACCTCCCCCTGGTCGGGACCGCTCGGCAAGAACCCGCAGGTCACCAGTGAGAAGATCGCCGCCCTCGGCGGCGAGTGCGCGACCGCCACCTTCGACAGGGCCGGCCGGCTCGTCACGGTGTGCGGCACCTTCTCCGGCTTCAAGGTCAAGCTCCTGGAGCCCCGTACGCTCGCCACGCTCGCCGAGTACCAGCTCCCGCAGCGCTCGTCGACGGTCGAGGCGATCACCTCGCTCGATTTCGCGAAGATCTTCAAGGACACCTCGGGCGGCGCCTACTTCTACCTGGACAACCAGGACCGGGCCGTGCTGGCCGACTCCCGCCAGCACATCCTGCGCCTGGCCCACTCCCAGAACCCCGACGGAAGCTGGAAGTTCACGGTCGACAACGACTGGGACCTCACCGGGCAGGTCCCGCACGACTGCGTGACCTGGACCAACCTGTGGCCCAGCGGCACCTGCGACCCCGTCACCTCCGTGATGCCCGACTGGAACGGCCGCATCTGGTGGGTCACCCGCCAGGGCCGGGTCGGCACGGTGGATCCGGCCACCTCGCAGATCCGCTCCGTCCGGCTGCGGGGCGAGGAGATCCAGAACTCCTTCTCGGTCGCCGAGGACGGTGTCTCCATCGTCTCCGACCACGCGCTCTACAGCTTCCGTGCCGGCGGCGACGGCACCCCCGAGATCCAGTGGCGCCAGCCGTACGACCGCGGCACCGCCGCCAAGCCCGGCTCCGTCAACCAGGGTTCGGGCACCACCCCGGACCTCTTCGGCAACGGCTACGTCGCCATCACCGACAACGCCGACGACCGGATGAACGTCCTGGTCCACAAGCGGGGCGTGGACGTCCCCGCGGACCGGCGGCTGGTCTGCAAGGTACCGGTGTTCGGCTCCGGCGCATCGACCACCGACAACTCGCTCATCACCTGGGGCAACAGCATCGTCGTCGAGAACAACTACGGCTACGAGAACCCCACCACCCTGCTGCTGGGCAAGTCCGTCGTGGGCGGAGTGACCCGCATCGACGTCCGTGCCGACGGCAGCGGCTGCGACACGGTCTGGGAGAGCGCGATCCGTGCTCCCTCCGTGGTCCCCAAGCTCTCCACCGCGAACGGGCTGCTCTACTTCTACGAGAAGGAACCCAACTTCTGGGGCATCGATGCCTGGTACCTCACGGCCGTGGACTTCCGCACGGGTGAGCGCCGCTGGCGGCAGCTGACCGGAACCGGTCCGCTCTACGACAACAACTGGGCCCCGATCACCCTCGGCCCCGACGGCACCGCGTACGTCGGTGTCTTCAACGGCATCGTCGCGGTCCGCGACAGCTGACGGACCACCGCCCGCCCCGCCGGACCATCCCCGGGGCGGGCGGGCGGGCGGGCGGGCGAACGCGGTCGCTGGGCGGCCGGGAGGCGGGGGCCGCCCCGGTCAGCCCGTGCTGCGGCGGGCCCACTCCTCGGCGAGCAGACGGTAGGAGTCCACCCGCTCCGCATGGCCGTGCGTGATGGTGGTGATCAGCAGTTCGTCCGCACCGGTCGCCTCCTGGAGCCGCTCCAGCTGATCGGCCACGGTCCGCGCAGAACCGACGAACCGGGTCTCCACCCGGTCGGCCACGAGCTGCCGGTCCGCGTCGGTCCAGGGCAGGGCCCGCGCCTCGGCCGGGGTGGGGTAGGGGATGGCCCCCTCGGCCGTCCGGATGCTGCGCACCCAGGCCCCGTACCCCGTGGCCAGTTCCCGCGCCGTCTCCTCGTCCTCGGCCACCACCACGTCGGCGGACACGGTCAGGTACGGGCGCTCCAGCTCGGCCGACGGCTTGAACGCGGCCCGGTAGCCCTCGGCCGCCTCCAGCACCGAAGCCGGACTGACGTGGTAATTGGCCGCGAACCGGAGCCCGTTGCGCCCCGCGGTCTCCGCGCTCACCCCGCCGCTGCTGCCGAGGATCCACACCTGTACGTCGGCGCCCTCCCCGGGCACGGCATGCGCCTCCACCCCCTGCGCAGAGCGGTACTCGCCCCGCAGCAGCGCGAGTACGTCGTCGACCTGCTCGCCGTACTCCTGCGGCCGGGCTCCCGGCAGGTTCAGCAGCTTCTGCTGCAGCACCACCCGCGGATGGCCCAGCAGATGGGCGAAGGAGAAGCGGTCCGGGACGCGCAGCCCGTTCGGGGCGTACCCGTCCACGACCGCAATGGCGGAGGGCGCGCCCGGACCGTCCGACGGCTGGGGCCGGCCCGCCGAGCGGCCGAGCCCCAGGTCGATGCGCCCGGGGTGCAGTGCGTCGATCAGGCCGAACTCCTCGACCGTCGACAACGCGGTGCGGTGGCCGAGCTGGACGGCGCCGGAGCCGAGCCGGATCGTCGAGGTCGCCGAGGCGGTCAGGGCGAGCACGACCGCCGGGGAGGTCCCGGCGACCCCCGGATTGAGGTGGTGCTCGGCGAACCAGTAGCGGGCGTAGCCGAACTCCTCGGTGCGCCGGGCGAGATCGATGCTGCGGTGCAGGGCCTCGGCGGCGGTGGAACCGGACGATACGGGGACGAGGTCGAGGACCCCGAGGGGGATGCCGGGCATGGCCGGACTCCTTAAAGGTCGGGGAAGGAGGGGTCGGGTATCTCGCGCCGCAGGACCGGCGCGATCTCCGACTGGAAGAGTTCGAGCGAGGCGCGGTGGTCCGCCTCGGCGAGCCCGCCCGCCTCGGCCTGCAGGTGCAGGGCCGTGTGGCCGAAGGCCTCGTGGTAGCGGTGCACCTTCTCGACGACCTGCTGGGGGCTGCCGATCAGCGCCGAGCTCCGCTCGACGAAGTCCTCCAGGGTCGGGAAGACGGGAGGCGTGGCCAGCTGCTCGTGGAGGGCGAGATAGCGCGCGAACGCCGGCCGGTAGGCCGCCACCGCCTGCTGCGAGGTGCGGGCCGCGTGGTAGCCGGCCGTGCCCGCACCCACCACCGCCCGCGCCGGATCGTGCCCGTAGTGCTCCCACCGCTCCCGGTAGTGGCGGATCAGCTCGGCGTACGGGCCGATCGGGTGGGTGACGTTCGCCGAGAACAGCGGGTCGCCGTAACGCGCCGCGAGATCGACGGACTCCCGGCTCGTGGCGCTGCCGTGCCAGACCCGCAGGACGCGCTGGAACGGCCTCGGCAGCACCTCCGCCGCGGCCAGCGCGGGCCGGAAGCGCGGCGTGGCGCTGACCCTGTCCTCCTGCCAGATCCGGCGGAACAGCTCGTAGCCCTCGGCGTTGCGTTCCCACTGGTCCTCGGGGGTCACCTGGAACAGCTCGCGCTGGGCCGTGCCGTTGCCCTTGCCGATCATCAGCTCCAGACGGCCGTCGCTGAGGTGGTCGAGCGTCGCGTAGTCCTCGTACGCCCGCACCGGGTCGAGCAGGCTCAGCGTGGTGACGGCGGTGAACAGCCGGATCCGGCGGGTCAGGGCAGCGATGTGACTGAGCACCACCGGTGGCGAGGAGGACAGGAACGGCCGCTCGTGGCGCTCGCCCACGCCGAAGCCGTCGAAGCCGAGCTCCTCCGCGCGCAGCGCGGCGGCGACCACCTCACGGAACCGCTCCCGGGCGGGCCTGGGGGCGCCGGTCGCCGGGTCCGGCGAGTCGGTGATCAGGGTGATGGCGAGGAACTTCACGGGGTCGGTACCGGGGCGGGCAGCGCCAGCCCGAGGTGGTCCCGCAGGGTGACGCCCTCGTACTCGCTGCGGAAGACGCCCCGCTCCTGGAGCAGCGGGACGACGGTGTCGGCGAAGCCGTCCAGTCCGCCCGGCGTGATGTGGGGCACCAGGATGAATCCGTCGGCCGCGTCCGCCTGCACCAGTTCGTTGATCGACTCGGCGACCGTGGCGGCGGAACCGACGAAGGTCTGGTCGGAGGTGGTCGCGATGACGAGCTCGCGGATCGACAGGTTCTTGGCGCGGGCCAGCTCGCGCCACTGCCGGGCGGTGGCGAGCGGGTCGCGGAACTGCCGCACGCTCGCCCGCCCGAGCGCGATGGTGTTCTCCCCGGTCTCGGGGTCGATCTCGGGCAGCGGGCCGTCCGGGTCGTAGGCGGACAGGTCCCTGTTCCAGACGTGCTCCAGGTACTTGATCGCGGTCTGCCCGCTCACCTGGAGGCGGCGCACATCGTGGGCGATCTCCCGCGCCTCGGCGTCGGTGTCGCCGAGGATGAAGGTGGCCGCGGGCAGGATCTTCAACTGGTCCGGTGTGCGACCGTACTTGGCGAGCCTGCCCTTGACGTCCGCGTAGAACTCCCGCCCCGCGTCCAGGGTTCCGTACCGGCCGAAGATCGCGTCCGCGCCGGCGGCGGCGAACTCCCGGCCCTCGTCGGAATCACCCGCCTGGAAGATCACCGGACGGCCCTGCGGGCTGCGCGGCACGTTGAACCGGCCCTCGATGTCGAAGTGCCGGCCCCGGTGGGCGAAGGTCCCGGCCCGGGCATCGCGCAGGAAGACGCCGGACCCGGCGTCGGCGGCGATCTCCGAACCGTCCCAGGAGTCGAACAGCTCGGTGGCGGTGGCCAGGAACTCCTGGGCACGGGAGTAGCGGTCCTCGCGCGGCAGGAAGCCGCCGCGCCGGAAGTTCTCACCGGTGAAGGCGTCCCAGGAGGTGACGACGTTCCAGGCGGCCCGGCCCTCCGAGAGGTGGTCGAGCGTGGCGAACTGGCGGGCCACCTCGTAGGGCTCGTTGAAGGTGGAGTTGATGGTGCCGGTCAGCCCGAGGCGCTCGGTCACGGCGGCCAGGGCGGCGAGCACCGTGAAGGTGTCCGGTCGGCCGACCACGTCCAGGTCGTAGATCTGTCCGCCCTGTTCGCGCAGCCGCAGCCCCTCCGCGAGGAAGAGGAAGTCGAACCTGGCGCGCTCGGCGGTCCGTGCGAAGTGGATGAACGAGTCGAAGTCGATGTGGCTGCCGGCGGCCGGGTCGCTCCACACCGTGGTGTTGTTGACACCCGGGAAGTGGGCCGCGAGATGGATCTGCTTGAGCGGCTTGCTGCTCATGGTTCGTCCTTCCGGATGTCCGGGTCGGGCGGCGGTCGGGCCGTGATCAGGCTGCGGGCTTCGCGTAACGGTTGGCCGGGCGGTCCAGCCCGAGCAGGCCGCGCAGGGTGTCCGCCTCGTACTCCCGGCGGAAGGCCCCGCGCCGCTGCAGCTCCGGGACCAGCCCCCGGGTGATGGCGGGCAGGTCGTGGGCGATCACGCCCGGCCGCAGCAGGAAACCCGACAGACCTGCCGAACGCCGCTCCAGGAGCAGGTCGGCCAGCTGTCCGGGACTCCCGGTGAAGACCGCGCCCTCAGCGGCGTACGGGACGCCCGCGAGCGCGTCGAGCCGCTCCAGGCGTGCGCCGGCCGCCGCACCGTCCTCGTCCAGGAACACCGTGAGGTCCCCGAAGAGGTGCAGCGGGTCCTCCACGGCCCCGGTCGCCTCCCGGGCCCGCCGCACCGCCGCGACGGCGGCGCGCGTACCGGCCCCGTCGTGCGCGGCCACGTACCCGACATCGGTGGACCGGGCGATGAGCGCGTACGAGGCCTCGCCGTCACCGGACGCGCTGACGACGGGCTGCCCCTGCGGCGGGCGCGGGGTGATCGACGGACCCCTGACACTGAAGTGCGGGCCCTCGAAGTCGATGTGGTGCAGCTTGCCGCGGTCGACGAACCGGCCCGTGGCCACGTCGCGGATCTCCGCGTCGTCCTCCCAGCTGTCCCACAGCCGCCGGATCACCTCGACGTGGTCGGCGGCCTCCCCGTACAGCTCCCCGGCTGTGAGCGGGACGGTCCGCCGCCCGAAGTGGCGGGCCTCGTGGGGCAGTCCGGACACCTGGATCCGCAGACCGGCCCGTCCGCGGCTCACGTGGTCGAGCGTCGCGATCGCCTTGGAGATGTGGAAGGGCTCGGTGTGGGTGGCCGTCACGGCCGGCACCAGCCCGATGTGCCGGGTCAGGGGTGCGACCCGGGCGGCCGTGAGGACCGCGTCCAGTCGCCCGCGGACCCGGTCCGTGCGCTCGTCGGGTGCGGTGGATCCGGTGGGCGAGGAGGACTGGAGCGCGAGGCCGTCCTCGAAGATGATGAAGTCGAGCAGCCCCGTCTCGGCCTCGGCCGCGAGGCCGGCCCAGTGGCGGGCGGTGAACAGGTCGGCGGGCCGGGCACCCGGCTCGCGCCATGCGGCCGGGTGCCGGCCCGCGCCGTCGAGGGCGACGGCGAGGTGCAGGGGCGCCGGGGACGATGAGGAAACGGACACGTGGAATTGCGCCTTCCTGCTCGGCGTGCGGAAAAGGGAAGCCGATGCGGGATCATGCAATTCGGCCCGTCATCAATTTCTTTCGAAAACGCTACGCCCGATAGCGGTGCCATACAATGACCGCAATATTAAGAGAACTTGGCGGCGGTGTTGCCCGGGGCCCGGACCGCCAGGAAGAAGGGCCGGCGGCGCAGGGTGAAGCCGATCGACTCGTAGAGCCGGATCGCACGCGTGTTGCTCGCCGCGGTGTGCAGGAACGGGACCTCGCCGCGCTCCCGGAT
Source organism: Streptomyces sp. NPDC054932 (assembly GCF_053610205.1). Classification (NCBI taxonomy): domain Bacteria; kingdom Bacillati; phylum Actinomycetota; class Actinomycetes; order Kitasatosporales; family Streptomycetaceae; genus Streptomyces; species Streptomyces sp. NPDC054932. The sequence continues at coordinate 30,653 of NZ_JBSGXU010000061.1, forward strand.
GCCCGCGGCGACCGCCCGCAGCCGCTCCCCGGCGTAAGCCAGGCAGCCCGGAGAAAGGCTGTCAACGGTCCTGATCGGTATCCGGATAAGCGTGCGGCAATTTAATCGGCCGTACATGAAACGCCTTCCGGCGAAATAATTCTGGGTGTCCGGGGTGGGTGGGACGAGTGAGGCCGCCGGGCTGTGAGGGTGCTCCTCACAGCCAGGGGATCTGCTCGGCGGAGTACCGGTGGGCGCGGAAGACGGAGTTCTGGGCGCCGGCCGAGGACTCCAGGCCCACGCCGTCGCCGAAGGAGCGGAACTGCGGGACCACGAACTCCCACACGACCTCCCCGCCGGGGGTCACCTCGAAGAGCCGTCCGAAGGAGCCTTCGGCGATGAAGGTGTTGCCGTTCGGCAGCCGCTGGGCGCTGGACATGTACGGGCTGAAGAAGTTCTGCGGCGGGTTGTCCTCGTACGCCCACACCTCCTTGCCGGTGTGCGGGTCGAGCTCCAGCACCCGCGAGTAGGGCACCGAAGTGGTGTCGCGGTAGGTGCCGTTGTCGAAGACGAGGATGGTGCCGCCCGCCAGCTCGTGCGGATGGTGCTGCTGGGCCAGGACATCGGGGCCGATGCGCCACCGGACGGACCCGTCGGCGCGGTCGACGGCCACGGTGGTGGACGCACTGCGGAAGCCGACCACGATCGACCCGTCGGCGCTCTCGTTGACGGTGTTGGCCATCGGCCAGTGGTTGCGGGCGAAGTGCGGGTTCAGCGGCACTTCCTCCGGGTCGAGGTGCTCGATGGCGGCCCAGCGCCACACGATCTCCCCGTCCCAGGTCAGTTCGTACACCACGTCCCCGTAGATCACCCCGCCGGGCGCCTCGGATCCGGGGATCCCGCCCCGGATCCGGGCCGCGTCGGCCGGGTCCAGCGGCTCGACGGCCCCGATGATCAGGTTTCCGTTGCGCAGGAGCGAGGCGTCGTGGTGGTGGAAGGGGTGCCGGACCTCGCGGAGCACCGTGGAGTCGGGGGCCAGTTCCTGGAAGATGCCGCCGTGGTAGACGTCCCAGATGGGGAAGAGGGTCGGGCCGCCGGTGTCCTTGGCCGCGTAGAAGAGGTTCCCGCCCGGCAGGATCTGCGCCTGGCGGCCCGGCGGGTGCGGGGAGTTCCAGGTGTGTACCGGTCGGCCCTCGATGTCGACGAGGTGGATCTCGCCGGCGCTGGTGATCGGGGTGTAGAGGGTGTATCCGCCCTGGCTGCGCTCGGGGTCGTGGGCGATCAGGCCGACACCGCGGCGGCGCAGGGTGTTCTGGTCGACGGTCATGAGGATCTCCTGAAGGTGGTGGGGCGGGTTCAGCGGACGGTGACGGCGGCCGGGTCGACGGCCGCCAGGGGGCCGGGGTCCAGGTGGCGCAGCAGTGCGGCACGGTCGGCGGCGCCCGGCAGGTTCTGGGCGGCCTTGGCCCAGGCGGCCTCCTCCTCCAGCTGCGCGAGCAGCTCGGGGGAGAGGGTGGCGCCGTAGGTGTAGCGCGGTTGGTAGGTGTCGACGTAGTCGGCCTGGAGCGCGCCCTTGGACTGGGCGAGTACGGCCCTGCGCGCGCCGACCGGGTCGGCGCCGAGCTCCCGCTGGGCGCGCAGCAGTGTGCGCAGGACCGCGGTGGTGCTCTCCTCGCTCGCGGCGGGCCCGGCGACGAGGAGGGTCCTGGCCGTGTATCCGGTGAAGGGGAGTTCGGCGTAGGAGCCGCCCAGGGCGGTACGCGCGGCGCCGTAGAAGCTGGGGAAGGTGACCCCGGCGTCGATGTCCCCGCGTGTTAGGGCCGAAGTGACCTGGTTCGGGGCGAGGTTGACCACGGTCACGTCCGCCGTGGTGAGCTGCGCCGAAGCGAGCATCCGCGACAGCGCGTACTCGACGTTCGTGCCCTGCGGGACACCGACCTTGCGGCCCTTCAGCGCGGCGAAGCCGGTGATCTGCCGGTCCGTGCGGGTGAGCAGGCGCCAGTCGGAGAACCGGGACAGGTCGGCGACGACCCTCAGCTCGCGCCCGCCCAGTGCGGCCGTCACGGCGGGCAGATCGCCGACGACGCCGAGCTGGGCCTGGCCGCCGAGCACTGCGTTCAGGGCGTCCCGGCCGGTGGGCCGGGTGGTGACGGTGACCTCGATGCCCTCGGCCGACCAGAGGCCGTCCTCCTCGGCCACGTAGACGGGGGCGCCGCCGAGATGGTCGCTCGCGGTGAGGGTGACGGTCGGGCGGCCTTCGCCGGCCGGACCGGACGGGGAGCCGGAGCAGGCCGTGGCGAGAGGGGTGAGCAGGGCGGCCAGCAGTACGGCGGCCCATGCGCGGGATCCGAGCATGGTGAGCGGTCCTTCCGTGGACGGGGGCGGGTTCATTCGGAACCGAGGTGGCGTGCGATCAGGGAGCGCAGGTCGGGATCGGGCGGTCCGGCGGGCACGGCGTGGTCGGCGAGCACCCGCCCGGGCGTCCCGCCGAGCACGATCACCCGCCCGGCCAGCGCCAGTGCTTCGTCGATGTCGTGGGTGACGAACAGGACGGTGGTGCCGCGGCGTTGCCACAGCTCCCGCAGCAGGGTCTGCATCCGGGTCCGGGTCAGCGCGTCCAGCGCTCCGAACGGCTCGTCCATCAGCAGCACTTCGGGCTCGGCGGCCAGGGCCCGGGCCAGGGCCACCCGTTGCTGCATCCCGCCCGACAGCTGGGCCGGGTACTTCTCCGCGCCGTCCGCGAGCCCCACCTCGGCCAGCGCCGCCAGCGCGCGCCGGCGGCGCTCCGCACGGGGCAGGCCGAGCCGCTTGAGGGCGAATTCGACGTTGCCGCGGGCCGTGCGCCACGGGAACAGCGCGTACTGCTGGAAGACCACGCCCCGATCCGGCCCGGGCCCGCGCACCGGCGCGGAGCCCGCCGTCACCTGCCCGGCTGTGGGCCGTACGAAGCCGGCCACCGTGTTGAGGACGGTGGACTTGCCGCATCCGCTGGGCCCGAGCAGCGCCGTGAACGAACCCGCCGGGAACACCAGGTCGGTGTGCTCCAGTACCGCGGCGGCGGCCCCGTAGCCGACGGAGAGTCCGTCCAGTCGCACCTCCGGGCTCATGACGCGCTCCAGTGCACGAACCGGCGCCCGACGGCGGCCAGTACGGCGTCGACGGCAACGCCCAGCAGCCCGAGCACGAGCAGCCCCGCGAACATCCGGTCCACCCGCAGGAACTGGCCGTCGACCTGGAGCCGGTACGCCAGTCCGCTGTCCGCGCCGCCCAGTTCGGCCGCGACCAGGGCGAGCAGGGCCACCGAGGCCCCGTAGCGCAGTGCCGCGAGCAGGGCGGGGGCGGCGGCGGGCAGCAGTACCTCGGTGAACCGCCGGTGCAGCGGGGCCCCCAGCGACCGGGCGGCCCGCAGGTGCGAGACCGGGATCCGGGACACCCCGTCATGGACGTACAGCCAGACGGCGAGCAGGACGGCGTACGCGATGAGCAGCCGCTTGGCGCTCTCGCCGATGCCGAACCAGGCGGTGGCGAGCGGCACCAGCGCGATGGCCGGGATCGGCCGCAGGAAGGACACCACCGGGGTGACGGCGGCGGAGACCACCGGCAGGCAGCCGGTGGCGAAGCCGAGCGCGCCGCCGATGACGGCACCCAGTGCGAAGCCCTGCCCGGCCCGGGTCAGGCTGGCGCCGAGGTCGGCGGCCAGGGTGCCGCTGCGGGCGCCGTCCGCCAGGGCGGCCGCGGTCTGCCCGGGGGTGGGCAGCAGTCCCGGGGCCACCCCGCCGAGGTGGGCGAGCAGGTACCAGAGCGTGAGGACGACGCCGGCCGCGCCCAGGGCCGGGCCGAGCGCGGCGAGGCCCCGGCCGGGGGGTGAGGGGGTGGCGTGCACGGGGCGGCTCCTCTTTCGTTCCGGTTTCGTTCCGGAGGCACTGATAAGTGAGGTCAATAATTGACCACGCTTATGACGGGAGTGTTGCGGCAGTGCGAAACCTCCCGCGGGCCCCCGGCACCCCTGGGGCGATGAGGTACGTTCACCTGCGTGTCTCGCCCCGAACCCACGCCCGAAGCGATCGAGGTCGGACGGGTGATCCGCGGCTGCCGCAAACAGCGCGGCGTCTCCATGGCCGCACTCGCCACCCGCTCCGGCCTCTCCCAGCCCTTCCTCAGCCAGCTGGAACGCGGACTCGCCACGCCCAGCCTCAGCTCGATCTACCGGATCGCCGAGGCCCTGGACGTCACCCCGGGCACCTTCCTGCGGCCGCCCGACCGGCCCGGCGCGGTCAGCCACGAGAGCGACCCCCAGGTGATCCGGGTGAACGAGGCCGCGGGGCAGATCGCCCAGGTGCTCATCCCCGGCGGGCGCAGCACCCTGATGGAGGCGTACGAGCACCACTTCGAGCCCGGCCGGGGCGAGCGCGGCTGGTTCGAACACCCCGGCGAGGACTTCCTCTACGTCCTGGAGGGCGAGATCGTCCTGGAGGTCGAGGGCGAGGAACCGCTGACCCTGCGGGCGGGCCAGAGCGCCCACCACCGGGGCGAAGTCCCGCACCGCTGCCGCCTGTCGGGCCCGGTCGCGGCACGCACCCTGCTCGTCATCGCGAACGCCTGACCCCTGCGGGCACGGAAGGATCCGGAAGAGACGGCCTAAGGCCCGCTGTCCCGCAGGCGGCCGATCGCCGCCAGGCGCGCCCCGACGTCCAGGTCCCACAGCCGTACGGTGCCGTCCGTACTGCTGCTGGCCACCGTCCGCCCGTCCGGGGCGAAGACGACGCCCCACACCGCATTCGCGTGACCGGACAGCGCGGCCAGCGTCCGGCGCCCGGCCACGTCCCACAACCGGACGGTGCGGTCGTTGCCGCTGCTCGCGAGCGTACGGCCGTCGGGGGAGAAGGCGATGCCCCGCGCCGAGCCGGTGTGCCCGGCCAGCTCCGCCTCGAAGCGGTGCCGCCGCGCGTCCCACAGCCGTACGGTCCCGTCGTTGCCGCTGCTCGCCAGCGTCCGCCCGTCCGGGCTGAAGGCCACACCGCGCACCGCACCCCGGTGACCGGTGAGGGTGGTCAGCGGACGGCGCCCCGCCACGTCCCAGAGACGGACCGTCAGATCGTCCCCGGCGCTCGCCAGCGTGCGCCCGTCGGGGCTGAACACCACGTCGTTGGCGAAGTCCGTGTGACCGGCGAGGACGGCGAGGGGGCGGCGCCCCGCGACGTCCCACAGCCGCACGGTGCCGTCCGATCCGGCCGACGCCAGGGTCCGGCCGTCCGGCGCGAAGGCCACCGCGAACACGGTCCCGCCCTGACCGGTGAGCACGGCCGACCGGCCGGGGGCCGCGGTGTCCCAGAGCCGGATCGTGCCGTCGGATCCGGCCGAGGCCAGGGTCCGCCCGTCGGGTGCGAAGGCCACCGAGAACACCGTCTCGCTGTGCCCCGCGAAGGTGGCCAGGACCCGGCGCCGCGCCACGTCCCACAGCCGCACCGCGTGATCGGCCTCCGCGGTGGCCAGCCGCTTCCCGTCCGGGCTGTACGCGGCGTGCCAGATCTCCGTGAACGGCCGCGAGGTGAGCACCGCGCCCCGCAGGTCCCACAGCACCACCGACTGGTCGAAACCGGCGGTGGCCAGCACCCCGCCACCGCTGTCCACGGCCACTCCGAGGACGTAGTCGGTGTGACCGGCCAGCGTCGCCGTCGCCCGGCCCCCGGCCACGTCCCACAGCCGGGTCGTACCGTCGCCGCCCGCACTGACGACCCTCGTCCCGTCCGGCGTGTAGGCGACGCCGTTGACGTCGTCGCTGTGCCCGGTCATCGTGGCGGTCGTCCGGCGGCCCGCCACGTCCCACAGCCGTACCGTGCGGTCGACGCCCCCGGTGGCCACCGTACGGCCGTCCGGCGCGAAGGCCGCGCCCAGCACCTCGTCGGTGTGCCCGGTGAGAACGGCCGCGGGACCCGGCTCCACCGGATCCCAGAGCCGCACGGTCCGGTCGGCGCCGGCCGACACCAGCGTCCGGCCGTCCGGGGCGTACGCCAGGGCGTTGACCCGCCCGGTGTGGCCGGTGAGGGACCCGAGGGCGCGGTGGTCCCCGGCCGTCTCCCACAGTCCGATCGTCCCGTCGGCACCGGCGACGGCCACGGTGCGCCCGTCGGGCGCGAAGGCCACCGCCCGGGCCCCCTTCGTACGCGCCGGCAGCTGCGCCCGCCGCTCGTGGCGGGTGGTGTCCCAGAGCATCGCCGGCCCGTCCGTCGACGTGGCCGCGAGCATCCCGCCGTCGGGACCGAAGGCGACCGCGCGCACCCGCCCGGGCATGGTGAAGGTGGCGGTCGTCCGGCGGTCGGCCACCCGCCGCAGGGTCACCGTCCCGTCGGAACTGGCCGTCGCCAGCACGTCGTTGCCCGGTGCGAAGGCCACCGCGTTGACCGGCCCGCCGTGCCCGCCCAGCCGGGCGATGAACGGCTGGGACTGGGTGCTCAGCAGTGCCCCGCGCGCCTCGCTCGTCGCCGAGGTCCGGTACGCCTCCCCGGCGAGCAGCATCGACGCCTCGGGCTGGCCCGCAGCCAGCGCCGCGGACTGCAGGGCGAGCGCCCGCGAACGCGCGACGCGCTCCTGGCCGAGGGCGCCCGCGCGCTGCTGGTACGCGAGACCCCCGGCGCCCACGGCGAGGACCAGCAGGACGACGAGCGTGGCCAGCGTCCACTGCCGCAACCGCACCTGGCGCCCGGCCTGTCGCTCACGGCTGTCGTGCGCGTCCTGGCTGGCCCGCAGGAAGGCGGCCTCCTGCGGGCCGAGGCGGCTCCTGCCGTCGTGCTCTTCGGCCCAGGCCCGGGCGGTGTCCAGCCTGGTCCCGCGGTGGAGCGCCGACGGATCGCGGTCCTCGCGCTCCCATTCGGCGGCGGCGTGGGCCAGTTGCTGGTGGATCAGCAGCCCGGCCCGGTCGGCGCGGATCCAGCCCCGCAGTCGGGGCCAGGCGTGCAGCAGCGCCTCGTGGGTGATCTCGACGGTGTCGCTGTCCATGGTGATCAGGCGCGCCCGGACGAAGGTGTCGAGCGCGGCCGCGGCGGGGCCCGCGTCCGCCAGCTGTTCCATCAGGGCCGTCCGGCTCATCCGGCGCCGCGTGGCCCCCGTGCCGTCGGCGACGTGCACCAGCCGCACCAGGACGCGGCGCAGGGTGTTCTGCTCGGCCGGGTAGAGGCGGGTGAACACCTCCTCGGCCGTACGGGCGATCGCCCCCCGGATGCCGCCGGTCCGCTCGTATCCGGCGACGGTCAGGGTGGCGCCCTCGCGCTGCCGCCACGTGGCCATCAGCGCGTGGGAGACCAGGGGGAGCACCCCGGAGGGAGTCCGGTCGGGCGGATCGTCGCGCAGGCCCACGTCCCGCAGCAGCAGCGGGAAGAGGCCCGGTTCGAGGGTGAGGCCGGCGAGGCCCGCCGGGCGGGTGATCGATTCCCGCAGCTCGGCCGGGGACATCGGGGGCAGGACGAACAGCCCTCCCGTGAACACCGGGGCCAGCTCCGGCAGGTCCAGGCAGTTCCCGGAGAAGTCGGCGCGTACGCCGAGCACCACGACGGCCGGGGCCGGCGCCTGCGGCCCGGAAGGCGCGGCCGCCAGCGCACAGAGCACCCGTACGAACGCGCGCCGCTCGCCCTCGTCGGAGCAGAGCGTGAACAGCTCCTCGAACTGGTCGACGAGCAGTACCGGACGCGGCGGTGGGGGCGTACGGTCCGGGTCGTCCGCCGGGGGACGACCCGACAGCCGCCGGACCGCCTCCAGCAGTGCGTGCGGCCGGTCCCGCAACTCGCCGGCGGTGACGCCCGGATCGCCGCCCAGGACCTTCGCGGCGCAGTCCAGCAGTTCCTTCAGCGGTCGCGCGGTGGGCGTGAACCGCAGCACCGGCCAGGTGTCGGAGCCCGGCATCGGGAAGCCGCCGCGCCGCAGCGCCGGCACGAGACCGGCGTTGAGCAGGGAGGACTTGCCGGCGCCGGACGGGGCGAGCAGCATCAGCGGACCGCTGCCGACCCGCTCGAAGACCCGCTCGATCAGCTCCGCCGTCGCCCGCTCCCGGCCGAAGAACCACCGGGCCTCCCGCTCGGTGAAGGCCGGCAGGCCGCGGTAGGGGCACTCGCCGGCCGCCTGCGGACCGGCCGGGGCGTCGGGGTCGCCCCGGCCGTCGCAGTCCTTGTCGCGCGGACCCGTTTCCCGGACCATCCGCAGAAGTTCACCGCCCGCCCGCAGTACGTCGTCGCAGCGCCGCGCGACGTCGACGGTGACGCGCTTCGAGCCGGTCTCGATCTTGCTGAGATAGCCCTTGCTGTAGTGCGTCTGCCGCGCGAGGTCCGCGAGGGACAGGCCGCGTTGCACCCGCAGACGTCTCAGCTGTGCGGGAAAGGGCATCGCGGCGTCGTCGGAATCGTGCTGGTGTCCGGTCTTCCGCCGGTGGTCCGGATCCCCCAAGACATCCCCCATGGCAATGCACGCCCAGGCAGCGGTACGGCAGCGCCCAGGCTACAGCGGGGGTGGGGCGGACGGCCGCATCTTCGGGCCGGTATGACCAGCACACGAGCTTGCGGAGCCGTCCGTCCGGAGGCTCCGCAAGCCCCTTCGAGGGGGGTGCGGCTACGGGTTGAGCCGGACCGAGTTGATGGGCGTGAGGTCGGCGTAGACACCGGTCTTGGAAGCGATGGGGCTGCCGCAGCCCGACCCTCCGGAGCCCGTGCACAGATTTGCGGTCGCACCGCCGTACTGGTTGTTGAGGACCCAGTGGTTCCCGAACTGATTGCTCAGGTTGTGGGCCCCGTAGGTGTAGAAGACGTGCGTCGGCTTGACGGCGGGGTTCTGGTTCTGAGGGTAGATGCAGACCGCCCCGTCCGGGCAGCCGGCCCACGCGTCGGCCGGCTTCGCCTCGACCGAGCCGCTGAGCGCGATCACGGCGACGACGGAGGTGGCGAGCGCGGCGGCGCCGCGGAACATCTTGCGCATGATTTCCCCTTGGGGTGCTTGCCTCGTGCTGACGGCTTCAGCCTGCCCCCGGCCCGCACCGGGGTCGACGGGTTGCCCGTTGCCCATCACCGCGCCGACCGGGAAACCCGTTGCCACCAGCGCGAACGCCGGGCAGCGGGCAACGGTCCGGGGTCGGGCCGCCGAGGGGGGACGTCAGACTTTCGTCATCGGGACGGGCCTGGCGTCCGGCCGCCCGGCCGCGTTGAATCGGCGGGGACGGACCAGTTGAGGAAGAGGGATCGGCACGTGACAGGGACGAAGCGGCGCGGACGGCTGTGGGCCGGAGCATCGATCGCGGTGACGGTGGTGCTGGCAGCGGGGCTGTACTGGTTGCAGCCGTGGAAGCTGTGGCAGGACGAGACCGTCCGGGAGGCGCTCCCGGCCGCCGCCGCACCGTCGGGTGCAGGCGCGCCCGCGGCCGTACCGGGCGGTGCGGCGGCCGCCCCGGTGACGGTCGCCCGGGGATCGCTCATCAGCCACGAGCACAGCACCACCGGCCGGGTGGAGCTCATCCGGCTCCCCGACGGGTCCCACACCCTGCGCCTGTCGGACCTCGACACGAGCAACGGCCCGGATCTGCGGGTGTGGCTGACCGACGCCCCGGTGAAGGAGGGAGTGGCGGGCTGGCGCGTGTTCGACGACGGCCAGTACGTCAGCCTCGGCAAGCTCAAGGGCAACAAGGGGGACCAGAACTACCCGGTCCCCGCCGACGTGGACGTGGCCGCCTTCACCAGCGTCACCATCTGGTGCGACCGCTTCGACGTCTCCTTCGGCGCAGCCGGCCTCGCCCGGGTGTGAAGCGCTCGCGCGGCCCGTCCGGGCCGGGGCGACACGCCGTGGGGCCGGAGCTGACCGGGCGTCACCCCCGTTCGGCCGCCTCCCGGAGTACGACTATCCACTCCTCCGGACGGCAAAATGGGGCCGTTTGCCCACGAGATGTGACCATCCACTCACACGGTGTGGCGAGAGGGCGAAATCGCCCATAACTTCGGCATCGTGACGAACCGACAAATCAAGTCCCTCACGTGCATCGCAGTCGTCATGGCCGCAGGTCTCGGCGTGCTCGCGCCGTCCACGGCCGCGGCCGGACGCAGAGTGCACCCGGGCGACTCGATCCAGGACGCGGTGAATTCCGCCAGGCCGGGCGACATCATCACCGTGATGCCCGGCACCTACTACGAGAACGTGCTGATCACCAAGAGGCTGACCCTGCGGGGGTGGGGCGGCGGGGTGGTGATCAAGCCGCCGGTCACGGCGGTCACGCCGGTCGCCCCCGTCGCGCCGGTCGCCCCCGTCGCGCCGGTCGCGCCCG